>NZ_PJMX01000002.1 GCF_002846415.1 Streptomyces sp. TLI_146 | reverse complement strand
GGACCGGCGGGGCGGGGCAGGGCCCTGGTGTGTTCCTGGATACGGGCGCGGCGCTCAGCCACCCACTCCTGCTCGCGGGCGGCCTCGGCGCCGCCCCGGCTCAGGGCGTGGAGGGCCTGCTCGCGGGTGGTTGGCGCGCAGCGGTCGGCGCCGACCCGGGCTGCACTTCGGCGCCGGGCAGCGCAGGGTTCTCAGGCGGCCGGACCAGGCGTGGCGGGCCACCTGGTGGCCCGGGCGGCCTTACCGCAGGTCGGGAGGCTCTTCGTAATGTGGATGTGGCGATCAGTGCCGTGGCGGGCCGGGTGAGTGCTCGAGATGATCGTCGGCTTCGACGACGACCTCGCCGCGGAAGCCACCCGCCTCTCGAAGCGGCTCCGCGGCCTGTTCACACAGGTCCACCCGTGCGGTGGTGGGGGTGGCTGCTGATCTCGACGTTCGCCTGCCGCACCGAGACAGACAGCGACGCCGCCGCCGACGGGCGTGGCGGGCGCCGGGACCGAGCCGGCCTCAGTCAGACGACCGGCGCCGCCAGCTCAGCCAGAACGGAGGCCGTACGCACGGCTGGCCATCGTCGTGTGGCGCCGGGAGCATCGCTAGCTTGTGCTAGACCGGGACGGGGCCTGACCGACCCCTATGAACCAGCGAGTCGCGGTCCGCGAGCGGCGGCGTCCACCGCCGCCATGGTGGGTGATTCGATCAATCGGTTGGCGACGGAGTCGAGCACTACCGCAACGGCCCGGGCTCGCAGCACGAGACCGCGATAGAGAAGTGCCGCGCATGCCACTAGCCCAAGCCACCACAGCCCGTGCTGGCGCGCTGCCAGTGTGATCACGAGTACGGCCGACGGGAGGAACATGTTGATGCGGATGGACGCCTCCGCCAGCAGCCGGTCGTACCGATCAAAGACCGCCGGCCGCTCAATGAGCAACTGTGTGGCCAGATCCGGAAGTTCGTCCCACAGCGCATAGAGCGCCGCGACCGCCAGGGCGGGCAACTCGTTGAGCGTCAGGTCGCCCACGGGCAGCATGGGGCCGTTACGCACGCTCAACACAGTCCAGCGCGGTGAGGAATCCGTTCGGAGACTCTGTTTCCAGATTTCAGCACCAGTCCAGCGGTGGGACGACATGCGGCAAATGACCATCACTCCATGGTCAGAGGTAACCATGGTGACCGGCTGGGACGTCTGCTGCGGCAGCTCTTCGCCCTCGGCTGCGCGTCGCAGATCCACCCGCTCGGTGGTGTGCGCTGGAGCCGTACGTCTCCACGCGGCCTCGGCTGCCTCCCACGACTCCGACGTCATGGCCGTCGGGTCAAGGCGAAGGCGAAACCGGTCAGCGACCGCCTCCCACGCTCTCCGGCTGAGCCTACGCACGTCCAGCCACCGCTTCACCGCTACGTCAAGCTCAAGGATCGATCCCAGGAAGTAGGCGATGAAGGAAACGACGGCCAAGCTGGTGGCAGACGGCAGGGCGTCAGAGAGGTCATAGAGGTCTGCCACCGCTCCCCGCGCGGTCGCTCGATGCGGCAACGCGTCGTGGAACCACAACCAGCCACAGATCAGCCAGAGGTAGCCCACCGTCAAGGGTGTACGCAGGTCCCGCAGACCCGGCAACAGGCTGGCAAGCATTGCCGTGAAGGTACTGATGACCAGGCCGTGGTGCAACGACCACGGACCCGGCCGCTCTCGGACAGCCCTGCCCCATCACGCCCCGGGGCGCCGAAGAGCCCCGGCGGCTGGACACTGTCTCGACTGACCGTCCTCGATAACCAGCGCCGCCCTCGTCCACCGGCGCCAAGCACAAGTCAGCGGTGACGTGTGCGGTCCATGTCCCGGACTCGTGGTCCGGTTCCCAGCTCACGTGAATGTCAGCTTCGTGGAAGTCGCGTGCGAGTCCTGCCACCATGGCGGCCGCGGCAGCCCGTGGCTCGTCCGGATCGGCATCGACCGCTACTTCGGACAGACGCCCGCACAACACCCCGCCGTCCGCGCTGAAGACCGAGTGGCGCCATCCCTCGGGCGTCACCAGCACTACGAGGCGCTTCGGCATGCCGAAGGGCGGCCGCTGCCTGCTTGCTCACTTGGCTTGCACTGCGTCACCGACTGGAGGCTATCGCCGCGGTACCACGCTGGGAGCGTGTCGTCTTCTCCCCCACCCGACGGGGTTCGATGGTGCGAGGGTCGACGGCTTCGCCCGGGGCGCCTTGCTGGTAGACGCCGTCGGGGTCGCTGTCGCGGTCGTGCGGGAGGAGGAAGAAGACGCGGCGCAGTTGCAGGCCGCTGTCGGGGTCGGCTTCGGCGTCGGGGGCGAGTTCGGTGTAGCCGACCATGCGTCCGTCGCGAGCGTAGCGGGGCTTGCCGCGGCGGCGGGTGGTTTTGTCCAGGGCCTGGCGGACATAGTCGAGGCGGTCAGTGTCCTCGAGCCAGACGACATTGTCCTCGTGGGCCAGTTCGCTGTCTTGCAGTAGCGAGCTCATCGTTGCGGCCCCTTCTGGTCCCTGTCGTTGTGGCTGGTGAGCGCCGTGGTGGCGGCCAGGTGGCTTTGGTGGGCGGGTGATGCGGCGCGGCTTTCATCGTACGTGCGCGCAGACTGGGTGGGCAGAGTGCGCGGGTCAGCCATGCCCGCTCCCGGCGGTCGTCCCGGGCTCGGTCATGTCGGTGTCTTCGGGCAGGAGGCCGAGGCCGGGGTAGTACTTCTTGCCGCTGGACTTCATCATCTCCGCCGGTGAGGCCAGGCCCAGTTCGCTGCGGACGCGGGTGGCGAAGGCACGGGCGGTGGCGGGGCGAATGCCTTCGCCGGCCGAGCACCAGGCACCGTAGGCGCTATAGAGCAGGCCCTGCTCGACGCGGAGATCACCGGCCTCGGCCAGGGTGTGGTCGCGGGTGCAGCGTTCGGTGAGGAAGCGGCCGATGTGGTCTTCGGTCGTCGCGTACGCCTCGGTGGCGACACGGACGGTGGTGGGGCCGGTGAGCGGGTCGCGGGTGGTGAGGTAGCGCTGAGCTCCGTCCAGCAGCCAGTACAGGATGCCGGGGCCTTCATCTCGTACGAGTTCACCAGCAAGGTTGTCGATCTTGCGGTCGGCGGCCACCACGCGCTCGAAGGGAATCAGGCGGATGCGGCGCCAGAAGGCGTGGCCGCCGGTGCCCACTTCGGGACGGTGGTTACCGAGCAGCCACAGCTTGTGGGTGGGGGTGAAGCTGAAGTAGTCCTGGCGCATGCGGCGGGCCATGATGCGGTCCCCGCCAGTGAGGAGCTTGACGCGGGCCTCGTCGAACTTGTCGTCGGGCTTGAGCTCGGAGCAGACCACGATGCGCCGGCCGTGGAGCTCGGTCAGCTCGGTGGAGTGCTCGGCGAACTTGCCCTTCTCCATGAGGAAGCCGGGTGGGGCGGCCTGGGCGTAGTCGCCGAGGATCTGCATCATCACGTCGAGGAGGACGGATTTGCCGTTGGCTCCGGTGCCGAACAGGAATGGCAGGACCTGGGCGCCGACGTCGCCGGTGATGGAGTAGCCCAGCAGCAGGTGCAGGAAGGCGATGGTCTCCTGACCTTTGGCGTCGTCGCCGAAGGTGTCGGTGAGGAAGCGCTGCCAGCGGGGAGTGGGCATGGGGTCGGGGGCGACGTGGGTGGCGCGGGAGTGCATGTCGAGGGCCGGGTCGGGCTTGCGCAGCTCGCGGGTGCGCAGGTCGACCACCCCGGCCGGGGTGCACAGCGCGTACGGGTCTCCGTCCAGGACGTCCGGGTCCAGGGCCAGCAGGGGCGAGGCCTTGGCCTGGGTGAGCATCGCCTTGATACCTGGCGTCGACATCGACCGCTTGCGATGCACCTCGAGATCACGGTCACTGAAACGGCCGGTGGGGTCGGTAGCGGCCATCTCCTCCGCCATGTCACCGGCGGCCCAGACTGCGGCCTTCTCCCCGCCGGTCCGCTTCCACCGGTAGGAGTCCCACACGTACCAGCCCAGCCCCTCCACATGCCGGAACTGCCCGGCGTACAACGTCGCGAACAGCTTCGCGTTCCCACGGTCGGACAACAGGTCCGGCAGCAGGCCGGCAGCCGTCGCTGGCGCTGGTGCGGGCTGGGCTGCTGGGCCGGCAGGCTCGCCACACTTGGCCCGTGACCGAAGTCGAGGATCTGCTGGACGACGGCCTGGGCGTCGAAGGTGGGGTCGTCGGCGCTGCTCATCGGCGTCCTTCGTGCTGGGCCGGCCGAGTCTGGCCGGTCGGCAGGGCAACGACGAGCCGCGCCGCAGCGGCCCGCGAGCTGGAGGAGGTTATGTGAGCAACTTCTGTGTCCCACGGGAAAGTGTCTCATCTGCGGTGTAGATGTTGGCAACGTCTTGGGTCAGGCGCTGACCACAGGAGGACGCCCCCGGGCATCCTTGAGGTCGATCACCCCAAAGTCTCCTGCCGAAGATCCGGCATGCGCCGGGCCGAACCTCGGGGAGGCGGTCCACGTCCTCCGCGAACAGCCCTCCGCGCGGGGCGGGCGCATCCAGTCGGTCAGTGCGTCATAGCTTCGCCGTAGCGGTGCGTCGGTTCCGGAAGGCGGCGCGCGGCGGGGCTGTCCTACTCGGCCGGCAGACGGAGCATCGGTTCGAAGGCCGCGTCCTCCTCGCCCTCGACCGAAGGGAGGAAGCCGTCCGGGACGGTGCGGGCGGCCGTGGTGAGGAGGCGGGCCAGGACCTCGGGCTCGGTGGCCGGGGGGAGGCGGAGGGCGGCGAGGAGGCGGTCGCGGACCTCGGGGTGGTCCGGGTTGTCCTCAAGGTAGTCGGCGTTGAGCGCGGGGGGACGGAAGCCGGCCAGGGCGTCGTGCCAGGAGGGGAGGACGATGGCCAGGGTCAGGGCCTCGGCGAGGGACTCCGCGATGAGAGAGGCCTGGCCCTCGGAGTCGGTGTAGAGGACGGGGCGGACGCGGTCGGAGCCGGCCGGGCCGCAGAGGTAGTGGGTGCCCCCCGCGTTGCAGCCGGCCACGGGCTCCACCGGGAGACCGGCCGGCAGGGCGATCGACTCGATGGGGTCGGTCCGCGTGAGGTCGAACTCGCCGTCGCAGGCGAGGTACGCCTCGACCTCGGGGTCGGCGGCGATCCGGCGAAGCAGGGCCTCGTCGGAGAGGGCGGCCGGGTTGAGGCCGTGGGCGGCTTCGGGGGTCAGGGGGTGGCCCGCGAGGACGTGGCGGACGGTGTCGAGGGGGACGGGCCGCCCGTAGTCCTCCTCGAAGTGCGCCTGGACGGCCTCGGGGGAGCGGTCGGTGAGGAGGCGGAAGAGGTGCCCGGAGCCGTCCGGGTCCGGGCTGCCTGAGGGGAACTCGATGCCCGAGCCGGTGTGCCAGGCGCTGCCGCCGGTCTCCCACCACAGGCAGGCGGTGACCCGCGGGGCGCCGAGACCCTCGTCGACGAAGGCCGGGTCGTCCAGGAGCGGGCGCAGCGCGGCGGGCACCTCGTCGATGACACCGGGCCAGACCTGTTCGTCGTCCGTGGCGTACGGGCTCATCTCCGACTCGTGGTCGAAGCCGCGGACGAGCACACCGGCCGGGGTGAAGAGGACGGAGAAGTCGTCACCCGACCCGTTGTCCATCAGGGCCGCCTCCGTCCCAGGCCCCCAGGTGGTGGAGAAGGAGTAGCGGGAGAACCGCGGGTCGCGGCAGATCGCCTGGTCCAGCACGGCCAGCGCGCGCAGGTGCGCGCGGAGCTCGGCGGGGTCCGGGAGGAGGGCGGCGGTCGTGTGCACGGTGTCCATGGGCTCATGTAAGCAGTCGGCACTGACATCCAGGGCGGCGGTTCGGTCACACCTTCTCTCACTCAGGGAACGAAAAGCCCAGCTCACGCAGGCGGGGCAAGCACATTGCGAGGCATTGCTCCACAGACGCGGCATCGGTTCGCACAAGGACGTCCTCGCGCAACGGCGCTCCACTGGCAACGAAGGTCCAAGGCTTGCCCCTCTCTGCCATCCGCTCAGCGTCGGCCTTGAACAGCACCGTTACGCCCTGTTCAGCCAGTGCTTCCATAATCGCGACGATGTCCACCGGCACTCTCCCCTCCCGAAGCGCTTCGAACGCGCCGTCGCAGGAACTTCATCTTGGTGTTCCGGGGTCCCGGCTCGGACTCGGCGTTCACCCGCACCTGCTTGGGACCGTGCGGCGTCATCACGGTCTTGTCGACGTAGCGAAACGGCTCCTTCGCCAGCAGACCGGCGTCGAGAGACCACTTCACCCACTTGTCCAACGCAGCCAGCGTGCGCGTCCAGGTGCTGCCCGTGATCCGGTCATCTGGGTCTTCGGCGTGAAGCCGGGCGTACTTGTAAGCACGCAGGTCCTCGCTGTCGATCTGCCAGATTGACTTCCCTCCGCGAGCCTCGTGGAGGAACCGGCACTGCAGCATGATGTCCGAGGCGTACCCATCAATCCCGTTCTCGGATCTCACTCCCCAGCTCGGCAGGTCCCGCAGGAACCTGTTGAGGTGAAGGTCGTACGAACCGTCAGGGCCGAGATAGAACGGCTGGCGTTCGGTGACGCCGGCACGCTGGAGTACGCCGATGGCGTCGATGTCCAATGTTGGAACTGTCGCCAGCTGACTCTTGGTGCGGTGCAGTGCGGCCACGGCTTCGGGTGCTTCGTGCTGGGGCAAGTCGTCCTCGCGTCTCGTGAGACATGCCTTCTGGAGGCATAGCAATCCTGTCGTTGAGACACGGAAAGGTGCAGCCATAACGGAGGAGACCGGCGTCCAGGTGACCGCCGCCGACCTGCGTCAGATCGGCGCCTGGGACGCCCCCGAGCGCGACCCGCGCGGCCGGTACGTCACCGTCGCCTACGCCGCCTTCGTCCCCGCAACCACCCGGATCACCGCCGGACACGACGCCCGCACCGCCCGCTGGTGGCCCCTGGACGCGCTGCCGGAACGGCTCGCCTTCGACCACGCCGACATCCTCCGCGCGGCCACGACCGCCTGAGCCACACCGCAATCCCCCAGCGCCGTACCCGGCCGGAAGGCCGGGGGTACGGCGCTTCCCCGTGTTCTCACCATCCATCAGCACACCGAGAGGACCCGCGTGTTAGCCACCCTCATCACCGCCGCCCTCACCATCGTCGCCACCCTGCTGGGCGCGATCGTCAGCGGCCGCTTCGCGGAGCGGGCCGCCGAACGGTCGGTGCGCGTCAGCCACGGCGAGGCGATCCGCCGCGACCGGCTGGAAGCCGTCACCGCGCTGGCCTGCGCCGCCAGCGACCACCGCACGGCGATGTGGAGGCGCGGCGACGCAGTCCTCAAGGGCGTCGGCCCCGAGCGGATCGAGACCCTGCGCGGCGAGAGTCACATGACCCGCAGCGCGGTCACCCGCCCGTTGGTCGCCCTGCGCGTCCTCATCGAGGACCAGGCCGTGCGCGCCGCCGCCGACTACATGGTCACGCTCACCTACGCGATCCGGAACGCGTACGCCACCACCGAAGACCTGACCGCCGCCCGCGACGCCGCGAAGAACGCCCACGACACCTTCGTGAACACCGCCGCCCGCTACCTGAGCCCGGCCCCGTCGACGGCCAACCGCAACCCCGAACAGGAGCCCACCCGATGAAGCGCCCCATCTTCCGCCGCTGCGGGACCGCCCCGGCGCCCTCTCCCCCGAGGACCAGGCCGTCGTCGACCAGTTCCGCGCGATGCTCACCGCTGTACGCAACCCGCAGCCCTGGACGCCCGGTGGCTCCCAGGACATCGCCGTACGGGTCGGGCCGTTCGTGGAACGCGCGCACACCCGGCCCGGCGACGACCACGGCCCCGAGATGATCGCCGTGGCCCTGGTCCACCCCGACACCCCGCACGCCGCGGCCTACCTCCACGGCCGCCAGCTCGGCTACACCGAACGCGGCTGGCTGCGCTGCGAGACCAGCGCGATCCTCGGCTTCTGGCAGCCCGGACACGCGATGCTCACCCACGCTGCCGCGAACCTCCCTCTGCCCGACGACGTCGGCATGGAACTCGCGCACTACGCCCTCTACATCGAGGCCCGCCGACGCGACGACAGCCTGGACGGCTACACCCTGCTGCGCGTCGGCCCGTACACACAGACCCGGCACGCCCAGCAGGACTACGACCGGCTCACCGCCGCTCTGGAGGGCCGGGAGACCACTGCGGTGCCCGGGTTCCGCGTCTCCACACGGTACGCGCCGTTCGACGTCAGCGACCACCAGCTGTTCGTCGACCCGTACGAGGCCGACGCCGTCGCGCTCCTGGACGCCGCCGTCGCGGGGGGGGGAGCGCGTGACCGCCCCGGCCCTGTACGAGATCGAGACCAGCGAGGGCGACGACGGCACCATGCACCCCGCCGAACAGCTCTGGACGCCGTGCGCCGACGACGCGGCCGACCACGGGTTCATCGCCCACCAGGGCCTGTTCGTCGCCGGGATCGAGGGCGAGGCCGACGATGCCCTTTACCCGATCGGCTTCCTGGTCCTCGGGCACCAGCGGTGGGCCGACGTCATCGAGGCCGCCGCCGCGTACATGGGCCCCGGTCCACGGCTGGCGGACCTGCCCCTCTACCCCGGCGACGACCCCTCGATCCTCATCCTCCGCATCCCGCGCGCTGTTGTGACGTGGGGTGCCTTCTTACGACACCCTCACCCGGATCGCGTGTGTGGGTGCAAGGGGGATGGAACTGGCGCATGGTGCGGACAGGCGCCAACGAGCCCGGCGCCTTCCCGGTCACCGCATGCGGCACCCGGCCGCCCCGGCGGTGTCCGCCGGCCCTCCCCACCCTGACGAGGGTGCGCCTGCGACCTGGGCGCCCTGACACTAGCTCCACCTAGAAGAGCCCCATTCCCGGCCGCGTATCGGGAACGGGGCTCTTCGTGTTTTCGGCCGTGGAGTCGACACATCAAGGGCCCTGACGACCTCCCGGCCAGGATCGACCTCAACACCTCAGCCCGGAACGGCCCCCCGCCGCCCCGGACTTCGATCTGGGTGACAGGGGCCGCTGTTGCGTGTCGGGACCCGTGAGCCCACGAGCTGGTTTTACGGCCGTAAAACCAGCCGGGCTCGGTACTCGCTCGTGGCGGCACGTACCGGGGCAGGCCTTAACCGGGTTAAGAGAGGCAGAGTGGCGCACGCCTTCGCGGACGCGCCGACGCTCGCCGTCGGACAGGCCGGGCAGCTCCCGGTCGATGCCCGCGCCGATCCGCGCCCGGCGGAGGCCGGTTCGAGACGATCGTGGCGCAGGGGGTCGGTCGACGAGCGTAAATGTTGGTGGCAGACCGGACTGCACGAGCCATAGGTACGGAGGATGTGTTGTCCGCGGACAACACATCCTCCGTACGCGGGAGCCTCATGGCGGGTCGACCGAAGCTTCCGCTGGTTGCTGAAGCTTGCGACGACTAGTCCGCTAGAGTCCGGGATTTCCGACATTATCGGTAAGTCACCGAGCCGTGTCAGAGTAACTTCACTGGCCGTCACCGCTGTTGCGCGTCGTGAACGCGGTTGGTGCCCGTTCAGCCCGGGAGGAGCATTCGATGCTGGACAAGGAACAGCACGAGGACAAGGCCCTGGCAAGTCTCGTTGCAGCGCTGACCGCGCAGGGCTATGCCGCCGCCGTGACTGCCCGCCCCGATCAGATCCCGGACCACCCGCTGACGGTCGACGCGATCGTCACCATTGATGGGGTGGACTGGGCAGTGGAACACAGTCTTCTTTCGCGGGAGGGCCGCTTGGTCCCCGCGACGGACGAGGGCGAGCGAGCGCTGCAGCGGCCCCTGGAGAAGATCGCGCGTCAATATGGCTGCGCTCTCGTTGTGTCGTATCAGCCGCAGACCCGGGAGAACTCGAGCTCTTACTACCCCGCCGTCATCGAGCTGGCTCGCGCGGCCGCGAGCTCGGGGGAGCCCTGCTTCACCAGCGATAGTTTCACGTCCGTCTTCATCGCTCCCGACTCCCCGGCCGGTCAAGTAGCCCTGATCAGTTTCCAGACCTCAACGGGGAACCCGCTGCTGAGCGCGCAGATCTGTGAAGGCATCGGGACAGCATTGGCCAGGAAGTTCGCCAGGCAGTTGAAGGGCGCGAAGGACGCGGGCTACCCGGTGATGCTCCTGCTTGATCAGGAGAGACGACCTGATAGTCGGAACGGAACCGTGTGGCAGGCGGCGCATGGCAGCACGGTCCTGGCTGGCATCCAGCCTGTTCTGGACCGCCATCCGGGCATCATCGACATGCTGTGGTGGCGGCCTTGGGGAGGCACTGCGGTTCAGCTGCTGTCGGGTACGCTGCCGCCGCCCCAAGGCTCTACATGAGCTGATTCCTGAGGTGAGCGGCCGCCCGTCGGTTGCGTGGTGGGTTGGTTTTACGGACAGAGCACCTCCAGCAGCCTGGCCACCGACGACGCCCCGCTCGGACCGTCCGCAGCCGCGTGTTCCCCCCCCCCGATCGTCGTGGGGCGTCGATGCCGAAGATGAAGGCCGACCATGGCCCGTTGATCTGGTCATGCGCGGCCGTGGCAACCACAGCGCCCAGCGCGAGCCCAGCGGCTATGACGAACAGCTGCGGCCCGCGGGTGCACACCGCGTATGGCCATCGTCACGCGCTGACCGAGAGCGTCCTCGCGCGCGCCGAACTGCTGCTGCGGCACGGCGAGGCGGGCGCGGCCCTGCCCGCCTTCCGCGACGCGCTCGCTCCCGCCCGCGACATCGGCGCCCCCCTGCTGGAGGCCCGCGCGACGGAGGGCCTGGCTCGCTGCCTCCTCCCCACGGACCCCGCCGCGGGCTTGGCCCACCTGCGCGAGGCGGAGGCGATCTACCGGCGGATCGGGGCCCGGATCTGGCTCGGGTGGAGACGCTTCGGGGGCGGTAAGCCTGCGCCGGCGTGCCATTCCGGGACTCGACACGGCCGGGAGGGATGACCGATCAACGGCGGTACTACAACGCCGGACAGCTGAACACGTCGCGCGCCGCGCAGCTGGACGACCTGGGCACGGTCTGGTCGCACCAGGACGTCGCCTTCGAGGAAGGGCTCGCCGGCGCGCGGGCCTGGGCTGCCTCCACGGCCACTTCCTCCCGCCCGTCACCACCGTCTGGAACGGCTACCCCATCGGGGAATGGGCTCAGGCGGGCTCACCATGCTGCCCACCAAGACCCGGGCCCCGAACGCCACATCGCCCTCCCCGCCCGCTATGTTCAGTCGCTGAAGCGCCACCGCGTAGCAGGAGCCGAGTGCGGAGCCGTGGGCACCACACGGCAGCACGACGGACACGTGTTTACCGCCGCGCGCGGCAGACCGATCGACCCGACCAACCTCACCCACGCCCCAGGCCGACCTCCACCGCATCCGATTCCACGACCTCCGGCACTCCACCGCCACCCCTGCTCTTGGAACAGGCCATCGAACTCGTCGTGATCAAGGAAATCCTCGGCCACACGCACATCGGCGTCACCGCTACCGTCTACGCCCACGTCCGGCTCCGCCTCCGACGCGACGCTATCGACATCCCCGGCCACGCCCTCCGTAACCCCTCCGAGAGCGCAGGCCAGCCCGACGACGGTGACGACCCACTGCTCAGCGCAGTTCTCGTCCGCTGACGTTACCGTCAACTACTGCCGTCAGATCGTACTGAAGCCCCGCCAGGACGCACCTGGCGGGGCTTCAGATTTGCGCCCGCACGCGCGGGAGCTATCGCCCCCAGGTGGACTCACGGAACCGCCGTACCTGAGAGGTGCTCGTCGACCACTCAGAGATGCGGTTTCCATCCTCGTCGACCGACGACCGAGCCTCTACGTACCACCACGGCTCCTGCGGGTTGAACTGTTCGTGGAGTTCGTCCAGGAAGATGATCGAGTTCTGCACGTAGACCTCTTCCCCGTCTCGATACATCGGCCAACAGGAGACGAAATTACTGGCCGCCGGATCGGTGATTGAGGCGATGAGGCAGGAGGTCGAATTCTCAGCCTCTTCTAGCTTCCTCAGCGCACCATTCCAACTTTGGAGGTAGTCCTCCACCGTCCAGAAACTCAGATCCATCGGGAACGTCTCCGCGAACTCGCCGATCCTGATCCTGCTGACCGCCTTGGAGGGCAGCGAACTCGTACCCTCCGAGATCGGGCAATCGATCACCTCGATCACGAATTCGTTATTCCTTGAGGTAGTTCCGTGAGTGGTATCGCCGCCGACGCCTTGCCGCATTCCGGCCTTGAGGCGGCGGCAGGGTCCCTGCCCTGATGGGCCCCTTCCGATCCGCGGCAAGGGACACATCTCTAGGCCTGCCCAACCAGGCTTTCCTAAGGGCTTGCGGGGACGCAAGGTGCTACTTCCCCGCAAGCCCTTAGAAACTGACTGACGGGCGGAACTCATGCTCCGAGCTCGGGAATTCGCTAGACAGAATAGCCGAGTTAATCCTGGCCGAGATAACCCCCTCAAGATACTCAGCACATCCTACAGGGAAACCTTCCCACTATTCTTCTCGTGCAGCACCGATCAGAACCCCCCCCATTCATTCGGATGCACCTCCGGGGCAGCAATCCAGTATGCGAACTCCCCGTTTTCCGTCGAAGCCCAGGGAATGAGCCTCCGGCCCGGAGCGTCGAGCCCATCAGGTTTCTCTTCACCATCTTCCCGAAGCATCTCAAGAGCCTCGGTCCGCTCAGCATATGCGCGAATCAAGTCGTAGTGCTGATTCAAGCATTGAGGCTCGAGAAGCCAGAAGTATCCATCGAACCTCCCTCCGCCAAACACACGCACCAAGTCGACGTAATCTTCAGGCAACTGGGTGCCTAGGGCCTCGAACGTTGCCCCCCAATCCTTTTCCTTGGGAGGCACGGCGGGCCGCCCAACGATCTGGGTAAGCAGCTCTACGTGAGAGTTCATGGCTTTGGCCTGTTCAGCATTGCAGGATTGATATCCCCCCCGATCCAGTTGCCCTCACAGTCACACCGAGTGGTATGGGATCACTTCCACATCGGCGTCACCGGCGGTGTCCACGCCCACGTCCGAGTCCGCCTCCAATACCAAGCCATCGATGCCGGGGCCACGCCCTCGACCTGACCAACGACGACACCGACGATCCACCCACTACAGCAGTCGTCTGCTGGCATTGTCGTCAGCGTTGCCCGTCAAACCGCTGAGGAGCCCCGCCAAATCATGCTGTGATAGGGCTCCTCTCATACAGTCGGTCGGCTCTCGAGTCGCCGCGTCACTCCGGTCGGCAAAGCGGCACGCAGGCCGCCGCCCTCGCGCGCCCGGGCATCGAGTCCGGCGAACGACTCGGCCGGCACCGCTGGAAGATCGCGAGATCGATCGCCTGACTCTTCGGCTACCGCCGCCTCACCGTCCGCTACGAACGAAAGGGCAGCCGCTTCCTCACCTTCCTCGGCCTCGCCGCCGCCCTCACCTGCTACAAGAAACTGGCGAAACTTACCACGTGAGACACCGCCTAATACTCCAGTGAGAATTCGTGTTCTGCCTAAACCACCGCTCAGCCCGCCGACTGCGACCACACGCCACCGATGCTGCCGTCAACTACTTCCGTCAAACGCCACAGTGGCCCTAACGGAAACAAATCCGTTAGAGCCACTGTGGCGTTCCTGCACTATAGCTCTGGCAAACCGTTTGCTAATCCATGAGACATGGACCGGCCCTCAAAGGTGGCGAACAGTTATTCGGATCGACCGCCTTTGTGGGGTGAGCATTCCCCGTCATTCGATGAGGCGGAACCATCCTGGCTCTACCTCATCGAGGACTCCCTTTTGCATCAGGTCACGGCATTCCCGCATAAGGTCGCTCCTAGGCGGAACGGGGCTCATGCCGATGCTTCGCGCAAATACCTCCAGGCGCCAGCCGTCGAACGCCTCCGAGCCATCCAGGAGTAGGTCCATCTCGATCTCAGCTCCATCGGGTCCGACCATCCGACACCCGCGCCCATGGACCGAGTACGAGAATCCAGCATCCGACTTCCCCCTTCGTTCCAGCTCCCCCGCACGGACAGCCTCCAACACGTGCTCCAACGTGTCGAACTGGAGATAGTTGCCCGCCAGCGCCGTTCTGATGAGATTGCGATATCGCAGGAAGGAACGCACACAGACAGCAGCTTCATTCAACTGACTCACCGGCGCCTCCGCCCTCTCCGCTCCTCGGGAAAGTCCCCGCCTACCTCGATAGACGCCCAGACCACCTCATCGGCGGATTTGTATTTGTAGGCCTTGACCTCATCAAGTGTAAGAGATCGGTACTGAACGTCAATCCCCGCCTTCTTAGCCGCCGCAAGTCGATGGTGACCGTTGATTACATAGCGCCGACCCAGATGCTCATAGACCTCGATGGGCTCACCGACCCAGCCATCCCTGGTCATGCTTTCGGCAATTTGATCGACCTGTTCGCGATCTCTGGCTCCTCCGAGTTGCTCCGTTCGCTCCAATTCATGGGGACTGACAGAGCAATTGTGGACGAGGACTGGAGTGGCCCCTGACAGCACATAGTACGCGTGGATGTCCCCAACGGTGAGGTCGTTCGTGCGCTGCTTCTGCGTGAAGTGCTTGACTGCGAAGATCTGAATGTACGCACCTGAGCTGGTACGCAGCAGTTGGCCCGGTTTCAGGTCGCTGGCCTGCACCCAGCGTTTGAGGTCAGGGACCCAGAACGGGTGGGTGTCCGTGGCCACGATGCGGGAAGAGGTTTCCCCGGAGTGCAGGGTAAGCTCTGTGAAGTTCTTGTCGCCTTCTGTCGAAATCTTGGCGACAACTGGCTTGTCAACCGTCTTCCCGGAGCTCGTGTCAGTCGTGGCGACGATGTCACCGACAGCGATATCCTCGATGGCCTTATGGGTGCCGTCAGCCATCAGCACTTCGGTGTCCGTCGGGAAGCTGTGCGGGCGGCACGGTGACGTTTTCTTGGAGCCCCACCCCCGTGCACCGGCGCTTCCGAGCTCGCCGGTTCCGCCGATGCCTATTCCTCCCACGCGAGCATCAGACCCGGTGTACAGGCCCGCCTTCAGGTTGGCTTCGTGGAATTGCCTCACATAGAACGCGATGTCGTCACAGTTGCCTTTCTCTGCCGTGCAGGCGGAGAGCATTGCGCTGACCTGGGTGATCCAACGTTCCTCTGCGTCGTTGGGGTCGTACCACTTGATTTCGCGCTCATAGGCCTTGATGTAGCGGCGCCGGAAGTCCCAGTCGTTCTTAGGGAGCTTGATGTCTGCGCCATTCGGATCCGTGAAGACCACATCGTTTACCGACGGCTTGTCCTCGGACTGGGGCTCAGCGGCGGACGGACGCGGGTGCTTCTTGGTGATGACCCGACCGCCGTAGCAGTCGGCACCTTCATCGCAGTCCCCGTCCCTCAATCCGCTGGGATCGGAGCCGGTGACCGGGTTGTTGTGGGCATACACGTACCCGTTGTGGCTCTGCGGGTCGTTCGTCTCCAGAAGCGGGTCGACGCTGATGAACCGGCCGGTGGCGGGGTCGTATTCGCGGGCGCCGAGGTGGGTCAGGCCGGTCTGGGTGTCGTTGATGCCGCCGACGAAGCCCTTGGTGCCGGCCCAGGCGGCGGGCGGGGTGCCGCGCTCCTGGCCGAAGGGAGTCATCCGGCGTTGGGTGGCTGTGCCGTCGGTGGCGTTGATGCTGGTGTCGGCGGTGCCGTGGTGGTCGGTGACCTGGAAGGTGACCTTGTTGTCGTCGGTGCGGACAGCAGTGGCCGCGCCGAGCGGGTAGTAGCGGGTGGCGGTGGGCTTGGCCGCGCCCTTGGTGAGCTTCAGCTCGGTGGCGCCGAGGTACAGCGTGGTGTTCTCGTCGGCAAGGTTGGCGGTGTCCAGGGTGTGCCCGAGGAGGCGGTTGCCGCTGGGGTCGTAGACGTAGTCAGTGGCCTTCTTCGTCGTCACCGTCGAGTTGGCGGTCTTGGTCTGGACGGTGTCGGCGACGGCGTGCAGATGCCCTTCGCTGTCCCAGCTCAGCGTCTGGTCGCTGGTGGGGGCGGCACTGGGGTTGAGGGTGCGGCGGGTGGTGTTGCCGACCTGGTCGTAGTCGTAAGTGTCGGTGACCGGCCCCGTGGTGCCGGTGGTGGTGCTGGTGGACAGCAGGGAGTGCGGGTGGGCCGCGCCCGCCGTCGGGTAAGTGTAGGTGCGGGTCTGGTCCTTGGAGGTGTCACCCGTGGTGTTGTGCTGGGTTTCGGTCTTGCGGGTGCCGTCGGTGTTGTAGGTGTAGCTGGACCAGTAGGGGGCTGGACCGCCGAGCTTGCTGCCGTCCGGAGTGGCCGGGCAGGTGGGGTCGGTGGGGGTGAACGCTTCCGTGAGGCGGGTGAGGTAGTCGTACTGGAAGCACTGGCGGTCGGTGCCGGTGCGGGAGACGTCACTCAGTTCGGTGACATTGCCGGCCTCGTCGTACTTGTAGGCGTTGGCGCGGGCCGGTACGGCGGTGTTGTCGGTGTCGGTGCGGCTGACGGAGAGGCGCTGGGTGCCCTGCTCGTAGCCGTTGGTGATCGTGGTGTTGACGCCGCCAGCGTTGAGGGTGGAGCGGTAGGGCTTGCCGGTCAGGGTGTAGGTCTGGCCGGTGAGGTAGGTGGACAGGTTGCTGCCGGCGGCGGTGGTCTGGTGGAGCTTGTTGTAGGTGAAGGCGACCACCTCAGCGGGCAGGCTGCCTGCGGCCGGGTACGACGTCGCCTGGACGGTGCCGTCCGGGTTGTAGGAGCTGCCGGTCGCGTAGTCGCCGGCCAGGGCTTCCTGGCCGGGGACGGAGGGGACGGTGAGGGTGGTCTTGGTCGGCCGGTACAGCGCGTCGTAGGTGTTGATCGTGGTCGTGTACGGGTAGACCGTGCCGCCGATGTTCACATGGCGGGTGGAGCTGGCTACCTGTCCCTTGACCTTGTCCCAGCTCTGCGAGGTCAGCAGCGGGCCGGTGGCCGTGCCATCGTGGGTTTCCAGGAGCCGGGAGAGGTTGTCGTAGACGCTGGTGATGGTCTTGCCGCGGCCATCCGTGGTCGTGGTGAGTTCACCGCGGTCGTTGTAGGCCTTGGCGGTGGTGCCGCTGTCCGGGTCGACCGCCTTGGTCTGCCGGCCCAGCTGGTCGTAGGTCCAGGACCACTGGGCGCCCTGCGGGCCGGTCATCCCGGTCATATGCCCGGCCGGGTCGTATCGGTAGGTGGTGCTGTCGTACGGTCCGGTGGGACCTGCCGGGTTGGTGGCCTGGTACTCCCTCAGCTCCGTCGTCCGCCCCGAGGCGTCGCTGACGGTGGTGGTGGGAGTTGCACCCTTGGGCGGGGTGACGGTGACGCGGTCGCCGCCGTAGACCGTGGTGGTCGTGGCGAGCGGGGTTCCTGTGCCGTTGCCCGAGAGCAGGGTGGACTTGGTGGGCCGTCCCAGGCCGTCGTACTCGGTGGCGGTCTGGGTCTCGATGCCGTCGGCGTCCACCACCGTGAACAGCGTCCCGCTGGGCGCCGCGGTGTTGTGGTACGGGGAGTAGGCGAGGCGGACCTGGCCGCGCTCATCGTAGAACGTGTCGGTCAGCAGGCGCCCGCCGTCCGGGCCCGGGGCCTGGGTCTGGCGGACGCGGCCGAGGCCGTCGTACAGGGTGTAGCTGGTATCGGCGGAACCGTCGTTGTTCAGCGTGAGCGTCGCGACCGACTGGATCGTGTTCTCAGCGTTGGTGTAGCGGAACTGCAGGTTCGGTGACTGGTTGTTCTGCTTGGAGCGGTTGGGCTTCCACACCTTGAGCGGGCGTCCGAGCGCGTCGTATTCGATGTCGGTGCGCAGGTTGTTCGCGTCGGTGGAGATGTACGGCAGGCCGCGCAGCGGCTCCAGGTAGGACGTGCTGGTCTGGGCCGTGGCCGCGTTACCGACCGTGGCGGGCGGGGTGGTGACCGCTGCCTTGGTAGGTCGTCCGGTGGCCGGAGTGTAGACCGTCGTGGTGGAGCGCGGGCTGACCGCCGGGGTGGTGACGGGTGCCTTGGCGGTGTCGTTGAGGTCGAAGACGCTGGAGGAGGCCAGTGCCGTGGTGGTCAGCGGCCGCCCGTAGGCGTCGTAGCTGCTGGTGTCGTCGAGGTAGGTGGCACTGTTGCCACTGCGGGACTTGAGGGTCTCGGTCATGGTGACCAGGCCCTTGACCGGGGCGGCCCCGTACGCCTGGCCGTCGTAGCGGGTGCGGGTGTCGGACAGGATGACGGAGGTGCCGTCGGCGCGGGTGTCGCGGTCAGGGTTCGCGGCACAGTCGGCCGCGATGGTCTCGGTGTGGATCGCGGCGGCCCGAATCCATTCGTCGTCCGCGTAGGTGGTGCGGGTGCACTTCTCGTCGCCCGTTACGTCGGTGTCCCCCAGGTCCTCGACCTTGGGGGCCCGGCCAAGGTCGTCGAGGGTGGTGTTGACGCGGGTCTCGCGCCACTTCCCGGCCGCATCCAGGTAGGTGAAGTTCCGGGAGCGGCTGGTGCCGGTGAGGTTGGCGGTGGTGGTGCCCCAGTCGCGTTCCCGCTTGGCGGTCTGCTTTTTCCAGGGCGTGTTCACCGTCTTGGCCAGGATCTTCCCACCCGGCCTGTCGAAGGTCTCGCTGCGGTACTCGTAGGCGGCCCAGGCCTCGTCGTCGGTGAGGTCGTTGCCCTCTCCGTCAGGGACGGTGACGCTGCGGGTCTTGGTTTTGTCGGCGGGGTCGGTGCGGTCGCCGTTCATGCCGCGCAGGAAGTAGTGGTCGGCCTGGGTGGACATGGCCTGACTGCTGCCGGTCTGGACCCGGACCTTGCCGTAACCGCGCCACTGCGACCAGGTCTTGAGCTTCTCCTTGGTGATGCCCTCGGTGTCGTCGAACGCCCAGGCACCGCCGTCGTAGTAGGTGTAGTTCGTCTGGGTGCTGAGGGCGCCGCCGGTGCGGTCGGAGGAGATGACCGAGTCCACGACGTACTTGTTGAACCACTCCGTGGTCACCGGATCGGTGAACCCGGCCTGGTACATCTGCGGGAAGCAGCGCGAGGTGTTGGACTGCGCACTGGGCAGGCTGTCCCAGGAGCAGGCGGCCTGCGAGTAGTTCACGTCCAGCTGACCGCCCGACTCGTCGAGCACGGTCCGCAGCCGCTGCTTGTAGAAGCCCGGCCGCCCGTCGCCGCTCTTGTCCAGGCGTCCGACCTGCGCGCTGTAGGACAGTGTCGTCGCAGGCAGGGGCACAGGTGTGGCCCCGGCGAGGCCGGTGTGCTTGATGGAGTCGAGCAGGAGCTGGTAGTCGAAGTCGGCGGTGCCCCACTTGTGGTGCAGGTCCCAGGAGTCGACCGGCTTGTAGTTGCCGTCGCTCTGCAGGGTCTTGGTGGTGACGTTGCTCAGCCGGGTGCGTCCCCAGAACGTCGGCGACAGGCGCCCCATGTCGCACTTGCTGCCGCTGTTGCAGTTCTGGTCCCAGGGGGTGTCGTACCAGTACTGCCGATTGGTGTCGATCTTCGCCGGGTCACACAGCGCGGTGTCGGTTTCCAGGCAGCGTTCGGCGGTGGTGAAGTCCACCCTGGCCATCGGCTTGACGGTGTCGGAGTAGAGGTCCTTGAGCTGCTGGCCGTACTCGATGTGGTCCAGGACCGACGCGCGGACGTAGGGGGTGCCGTCGGTGTCCTTGAGGTTGCGGCCGTAGGTGTTGGCCTCCTGGTTGTACCAGTAGGTGATGTCGTTGCCGCTGGAGTCGATGACCAGGTCGAGGTTCCAGCGCCGGCCCTGCTGGCACCACGAGTCCGCGAACGCGGCCTTGTTGCACGGCTCGCCGCTGTTGTTGCCGAAGACCGGGACGGTCTCCACCGACTTGGTCTCCGGCTTGCCCGCAGTCCAGTTGGTCAGCCGGTTGTAGCCGAAGTAGTAGCGGGTGCCGTTGGCGGTGGTGGCTCGGAAGTACTCGCCGTCGTTGTCACCGTTGCCGCGGTCGCTCTGGCGCCAGTGGAAGACGCGGGTGTTGTCGTCGCCCTTGATGCGCCATTCTTCGTCGTTGATGGGGATCAGTTCGCCGGCGTGGCCGTCGAAGCTGATGGTGGCGTTGTCATAGGCCCAGCACAGGTCCCCAGGCTGCTGCCCGTCGGTCTTCACGCCGTCCTCGGCGCAGGGCTTGTAGGAACGCTCGATGTAGCCGGGTGCGATGCTGAAGCCGTCACCGGCCCAGGAAGCCTGGTTGTTGCTGTTCGAGGTCCGCCCGTCGATCGCACCGGAGCTGTAGGCCAGGCCCACCGTGGGGGCCAGCCCCATGGGCACGGACGGCACGGGCATGTTGTACGACCAGGAGAACGAGCCACTGTTCAGCGCGGTGCTCCACGTCGACGCCGCCGACAGCGGGGACGCCTTGTAGTCACCCGCCGGGCTCGCGGAACCGGCGGTCGCGGCCAGCACTGTCGCACCGCCTGCCAGTGCCTGGGATCCGACGGCAGGGGCTGCGGACTTCGATGCGCTCGTCGTGATGTCCGCGACGGTGACCGCGTCGGCGGTCACGGTGTGCTTCTCCGCATCGTTGCGGCCCGCCAGCGGGATGGCTGTGCGGCATTCCGGCTTGCTGGGGGTGGTCAGCACGCACGCGGGCAGCTGCACCAGGCGCAGCCGCTCGCCGTATCCGGCTCCCGCCGCATCCGCGAACGCGTCGTAGTCGACACTGACCTTCACCTTGGCCGCGCTGCCATTGGAGGCGACCGTCAGCAGAACACCGTTCACACCGGCCTTCTGAGCGGTCTTGCGGTCCAGCACTCTGACGGTGGCGGCCGTGTCCCGTACGGCATACGGCGGTGCTGCCTGCTGGTGCGGAGCGAGCGGGCCGCGCGGCGCCGCGGCCAGCGACACCGGCAGGGAACCGGCCCGGACCTCACGGCCTGAACCGCCGGACGTCTTCGCGCTGAGGGCGGAGCCACCGGAGGCCGGAACGGCGACGCTGGCGGTGCCCTCCTTGGGCCAGGCCGCCTTCGGGGCCCGCGGTGTGGAGACCGTCTTGTCCGCCGGGCGCGGCTTGACCGCGGCATTGGTGCCCTTGACCGACTTCTCCTTCCACGACGCTGCGGGAAGGTTCGTCTCGGCCACGGCCTGTGGGCCGGGCAGGGCTTGCAGCAGTCCCGCCACCAGGGCGGCGGACAGGACGGCGGCAACTCGCGCCGTGGTGCGGGTGCCCGCTCTGCGGGCTGGTCTGAAGCGCATCGTAAGAGATTCCCCTGCCGCGCCGGATCGGGGTCCGGGCGGCTGATCGTGCCGGCCGGAGGCCAGGCAGGTGTGAAGAGGAGGCGAAGTCAGCAGGGGCCCGGGGCCGGGCCGCTCACCATGTGGGCGGCCCGCCCCCCCGCGCCGTGGTGGCCTAGGTGGCAGGGCCGGTCCTGCTGTCGAGCTCGTCGCCCTGTGCCAGCTGCGTGATCCCGGCGGGGCTCAGCACGCCCTGGTAGGCCCAGACGTCGTCGATCTGTCCGGAGAACCAGTCCGCGTTGGTGACGGTGGCCGGGTTGCGGCCGAACCTGAGTTCCTGGGTGGCTTTCAGGGGCTGATCCGCAGTGGTGAAGGAGACGTGCGGGGTACAGCTGGCATCGGCGTCGGGACAGATCTCGTTTTCCCGCTGCCCGTTCACATACAGCGCCAGCTCGTTGGAGAAGGCGTCGTACGTCACCGCGAGGTGGTTCCAGTAACTGCCGACGCTCTGTGAACCATCGAAGGTGTGCACTACGACGGCATGCTTGGCCGCGCCATCTACGGTCTCCACCTGCCACTCCCCGATATTGCCGGGGCTGACCGGGTCGTCACTGGTGCGCAGGAACTTCCAGCGCACCGTGACAGCGGGTCCCTTGTCGCCGCCCAGGGAGAGCACGGTCATGTCCCGGTTGGGCGGCGCGGCCGACTGAGCCCAACCGGCCAGGGTGAAGCTCTGTCCCGTGTCCAACGGCGTGGCACTGGTTTGTGCGAAGCCGGTGCTCCCGTTCAGCGTCAGCGTGCCGGTACCGACCCGGGCCTGGTCCGTCGTGGACACGCTCGCCCCGCCGTACAGGGACGCGGGGAACAGCGGGCCATCCGCGGCCGACACGGGCGGAGTGGTGGCGGTGCCGGTGTTGAACTTCCACCGGGCCGCCAGCTGGGGACGCTGCTGGACCATCGTCCTGGCCTCGTCGCCAGTGACGATCCGGTCGAAGATGCGCACGTCGTCGACGTCACCGCCGAGGAACTCCGCAGGCGTTCCCTCCCGGCTCAGCCCGGCGATCATGAGCGGCTTCGTGGTTGCCCACGGCGTGGACTGGATGTAGTCGCTCTCGTCGACCAAGTAGCCGTTGATATAGAGGCGGATCTTGTGAGTGACCGCGTCCGAGACCCCCACCAGGTGCGTCCACTCATTGTTCGTGGCGCCGAAGCACGGCACCCCGTTCACCGGCGCGGTGCAGGCAGGCTGTACCGCGCGCACGAGGGTGTCGGCGGTGGAGTCCTCCGCGGACCGGCCGAAGATCCACTTCTTATAAGAGGGCGAGTAGTAGAGGGAGAACTCGGGCTGGTGGGCACCGGGCTGGCTGACCGCCACCTTGGCGGTGGAGTCCCCTGCAGCCAGCGCCGGACGGCGCACCCAGGCGGAGACGGAGAAGCTGCGGGTCCCGTCCACCTGCGGACGGGATGTGGTGGCGTAACCATCCGCTCCGAAGCGGACCGCCTTGTCCTCGATCCCGTCGCTGATGCCCATCTGCACGGCGCCGGTCGTGGTCAGGTCGCCGATCTCGGAAGCGCCATCAGCGGTCGTACCGCTCTCGTCGAGCGACCACACCGCCTTCGCACCCATGCCGGTGATGACCTGGCGGCCGGCCGCCAGGTCCGTCATCTCCGCCAGGCCCAGTGCCCGGTCGTAGACCCGGACGTCATCCAGCGAACCCTTCCACGGGTCGGTATAGGTGTCACGCCAGCGCAGCCGGCCGAAGTCCATCGCTCCGCGCGCCGACCACAGGCTGACCCCCTGCGCAGGGGTGGACGGCTTCCCGTTCACGTACACCGTCAGGGTCTTGGCCACCGCGTTGTACACCCCGGCGAGGTGCGTCCACTGGTTGGCCACGGGGGCTACGTCGGAAGAGGCCGTGTACCAGCCGTAGTCGGTGGCATTGTCCGCCGTCGGTGCCTTGACGGTCCACTTCCCGCTGCTCAGGCCCAGGGTCACGGCGGCTTGGTGCACACTGCTCTGGCTGACGGCGGACTGGAACTGAACGGACGGATCAGCGGTGTTCACCCAGGCGGAGACGGTGAAGCTCTGGTCCGTCTCCAGCACCGCGCTCTGCGTGGAGAGGTAGTTCTTCGGCGTGCCGTCCGGCGCCGTCTCGCCGGTCAGAGCCGCCGCCGTGCCGGTGTGTCCGGCTGCGCCCAGGGTGCCGCCGGTGAGCGTGGCGGGGAAGTTCGCGGCCGGCCCCGAGGCCAGGCGCATGCTGCCCGGCGTGTCGTTCATCGCCCACCCGGCCCGCGGGGCCTGGCCGCGTCGCACGTTGAAGTAGTACGTGGTGGTCTCCCCGGCGTTGCCCGCCGCGTCCTTGGCGCGGGCCGTCAAGATGTGCGGGCCCTCGCTCGGCATCAGCACCCGCACCGACCGCGCCGCTCCCCCACTGGAGGCCACCTCCTGGGCAGCCGTCGGCTGCTGGTCCAGACCCCACTGGAAGGCCACCGCATCACGGGAGGCAGTGGTGAAGGTGAACGTGCCGTAGCGGCCCACTCCGTCGGTCCACGCCAGCGCCGCCTGCCCGTCGTGCGACCCGGGGAAGTCGAGCGAGGTGGTCACCGGCCCGGCGGGTTTGCTGGTGTCGACGGTGAAGTAGCAGCCTGTGGGAGCACCGTCCCAGCTCCACGGCCCCCACTCCGCGCCGTCCCAGGCCCGCACCGCCCAGCCCACCGGTTTGTTCAGCGGGGTCCCGGAGGGCAGTTGGAGGGAGAATGTCGAGCCGGATGCCCTGAACGTGTTGGATGCGGGTGGGGTGTTCGCGCCCCCGGTCGAGTACCAGGAACCGGTGTCCCAGACAAGCGCGAACTGCACACCGATGCTGTCCTGGTCCGGGTCCGACACGCGCGCGTACACCTGCGGAACCTTGGTGATCGGCGTGGTGGTCGAGGAGCAGACGCCGCCGGGCTGGGACGAGAGGTCCTTCATCGCGGGCTGGCGCGGCGGCAGGTTGTAGAACACCTGCAGGTATCCGTCGTCGGTGAACCGCTTCCACTGCCCGTACGCCGAAGCGCTCTCGCTGCCGGCCTTCAACCCCAGTGTCAGGTCAACGGTGTTGCGGTCGGCAACTGCCTGGACCGCGTCACGAAGGCCCGCGGGCTCGAACTCAACGAAACCGGCCCCGCAGCCGTCAAAACCTCGCGCGTCGTTCCGTGTCGCCAGGTACTTGTTCCAGAACGACGAGGATCCCATCGAGCTGGAGTTGCTCCACGTGGTGCTGGAGCCGATGCGCCCGGTGAGGAACAGGTCGACCGGCTGAGGAGTGCAGCTCCAGGAGTGCGAGTTCCACGCACGGAACTTGGCATCCTGGATGTGCTTGCCCACGAACGGCGCGTTCTTCACCGGGATCGCGTACAACACTCGCTTCACATCAGCCGGCACACACCGGCCTTCATCCCCGCAGTACCCCATGCCGAAGTCCCCGGAGAACTTCCAGAACGATGTGTCCGACCAGTACCGGGAGATCCCCGCCCAGCCCACCGCCCGCGGTGCGTTGACGTCCGGGTCGATCATCACCGGAAAGACCGTGCTGGGCGCATCCAGCAGCTTCTGGTCCGGGGTCAGGATGAGTGACGTCTGGTCGGCGGGCACTGCCACGTCGACGGCTGCTGTATGGGCCGATGGGTCCGCTGGTGCCTCGACCGTGGCCAGGGCGTTCTTGGGCGCAGCAAGTGCCTTCAGCTGCGCAGTCGGGGTCGCGGGCATCCCGGAGCCGTCGGTCAGACCGGGCGAGGAGTCGAACATCATCGGCTTCGGCGCCTGGAACACCGTGCCCCCGGCCGCCTTGTCGACCATCGACAGCGAGCCGTCCGTCTCCTTGCGCACCGTCAGATCCGCACTGGACATTCCCAGCTTCAGCTGGTCCAGCTCGGGATTCTTCGCCGCCTCAGGGGTCTTGACCACGATGAGCTGGGTGAACCCGGAGTCGGTGGCGGTCATCCGCAGGTCCACGTCCGGCAGGATCGAGCGGTACTCGGCCGTGCTCCCACTGATCACGGGCGTCGGCAGCGGCTTGGGCCAGGTGAGCTTCAGCTCCTTGCCGGCACTCGACATCCGCACCAGCGGCTGGGTGCCGCCGCCGGAGAACTCCATGTCCGTCAGCGTCGCCGACGGCACCACCGCGCCACCGCTCGTGGTGCGCAGGGAGGTGTCGATGGCCCGCCAGGAACCGTCCTTGCGGGTCCGCACCGGCTTCGTGTGAATCGTCGCGGCAAGCCGGCCATCCGGCTTGGCCACCACGTCGCTGGTCTCACTCTGCAGCGACGCAACGTTCACATCCTTGCCGCTGCGCCTGGCCTCTGCCACCGCCAGTGACTCGGGCGTCTCCTGCTGACCCGCATCACTGCGGCTCGACACCGAAGGATCACCCGAATCGGCCAGTACCGCCGAATCCGCCACGGCGGTCAGCGGCTGCGCGGCAGCGAGGACGAGCCCCGACACCACCGCCCAACCCGCCCACCGTGCACGCCGGATCTGTCTCACGGCACGACGGCCGTCCCCACCCCACACTGACGCTCCCCCCACAGGAACCACAAAGAAAACAAACAAGTGAACGAATCAAAGGGAACCCGGACCCCGACGGTCAACTGTGATAAAGGACACAGTCGGGCTTGTTTGCCTCCACCCCGGCGCGCGTCCACCGAACGGTTTTCGCCAGCGCAGGCCCTCGAAATGCGGGGAAATGCCCCTGAAATCCGATGCTACGGAGTTGTCTTCCGGCTACTAGCCCCGCTGCGGCGGAACAGCATGAGAGACACCCCGCGACGCTCAGACCGGCCCTAGATCTTTACTCCATGTTTACCAGCGCACTCAGTCGCCGCGCCCCATGGCACCGCGATGAGACCACCCCTCAGCACTGACAGTCAGTCCACGCGCCCGCACCGCGCGGCACAGGCTGCCGACGACACGGTGCAGACCGCCGCAACCGGACGGGTGGGGTAATCTCGCCGCTGATGCCAGGCGCCAAAGGGCGGATGCGCCTGGTGTCGACTGCGCGTTATGAGCAGCGGCCAACGCGCCACTGCGCGAGCGGGGAGCGTTCCAAGCACGCACGAACGCACCGCTGACGTCCGCCCCGCATCCGGCTGTGTGGGATCTTGCTGTGCCCGCACGGCCTGCCGTCGCCTCGAATTCCTCAATCCCGCGGCGGACCGTGCCCCCATGCCAACGCAGAAGGCGCCCGCGGCAGACAGCGCCTTGATGGAACTTCTGGACGGAAATGTGACAGGGACCCAGATACGCCCCGACGTGCCCCGCAGTCGAGGAGGCCGACGCGCGGCCCCTGCTCTCGGGCGCATACAGACGGCACGGCGTGCGGCAACGGCTTCATGGCGGCGGGCCCAGGCAGCGTTGCTGCTGCACGTCGGACTGCGCCTCATAGGCATTGGCATGGTGGGCATATGGGGACACCGCAAGGGAGTGGGACTGCATGAAGTCCTGGCAACCCGGTGGGACTCGGTCTACTACCTGAACATCGCCGACCACGGCTACACCAGCCCGATGGTGCCCAGCTGCGGACTCGGCGGACCCACCTGCAAACTCGCCTTCTTCCCGCTGTACCCGACCCTGATACGCGCCACCTCCAACGTCACCGGGCTCCCGGCCAGCTGGGCCGCGTGGGGTATATCTCTGGTGGCCTCACTCCTCGCGGCCTGGGGGATCTTCGCCGTCGCCGAGAAGCTGTACGGCCCACGGGTCGCCCTGTTCACCCTCGCCCTGTACGCGATCGTGCCGCACGCGCTCGTGCAGTCCATGGCCTACACCGAGCCGGTCTTCACCGCCCTCGCGGCCTGGGCCCTGTACGCGGTACTCACCCGCTCCTGGCTCACCGCCGGCACCCTCGCCCTGCTCGCCGGAGCAACCCGCCCCTCCGGCCTCGCCGTCATCGCCGCCGTCACCATCGGCGCGGCCTGGCACCTCGTGTCCGCGGCGGGCAGACGTTCCTCAGAGCCCCTCCCCGCCCGGGGCCGGCGCGCCCGCAAACGCCCCACGGTGCGTTTGTACGCCGCGATGGCCCTGGCCCCTCTTGGCTGGGCGGCGTTCTTCCTCTGGGTCGGACACCGTATGCACCGCTGGGACGGCTACTTCGTCGAACAGGAACAGTGGGGCTCCACCTTCGACGGCGGCACCTTCACCGCCCAGCGCCTGCGCGACCTGTTCACCCACCCCCAACTCTCCCTCAACGACGTCGTGGTCGCCGCCACCATCGTCGCCGCGGTCATCCTGCTCGGCGTCCTGGCTCTGCGCCGTCCGCCCTTGGCTGTCTGGATCTACGCCGCCGCCCTGGTCCTCATCGCCGTCGGCGGCGCCGGCTTCTTCCACTCCAAGGCCCGCTTCCTCCTCCCCGCCTTCCCTCTCCTGTTCCCCCTCGCCACAGCCCTCGCCCGCGCACGCACCACCACCGTCTACGCCGTCCTCACCGGCACCGCTCTCGTCTCCGCCTTCTACAGCGGTTACCTCACCATGGTGTGGACCCACTCCCCTTGATGGGCGCGCGAGGTGGTCGTGGACGAGTTGGGGGCCCTTCCCGAGGAGGCCACCGGCTCAGGCTTACCTCCCCAGACCGCCCTGTGCGAGGTCTTCCCCCGGGAAGGCACGTCTTGAACGAGTTCAAATTCACGCCTGTTCGCCGGTAGGGCTGCTGTAAGGTCAAGCCACTTGCATGGGGGACCAAGCCGGGGGGCTTTCCTTTCATCACCGACCACGCCGCGCCACGTGGTGGCTTCCCCATGCCGCAACACTCTTGGGGAGCACATCTTGAGACGTCACACACTCGTACGCAGTGCCGTCGCCGCTGTCACGACGATCGGCCTGGCGGTCGGCCTCACACCGCTGGTGGCGGCACCGGCCCTCGGTGCCGACGCGGTACCCCCCGAGGTGTCGATTCCCGCCGAGCTGTACGCCCTGGACGATGCCGGCACACTGATCAGCGCCGGGGACAGCGGCGTTCTGGGCGGCACCTACCAGGGGTCGGACCGCACCTACCAAGGCGACTTCCGGTGGATCTCGTACGCGGACGGAACCGTCAAGACGGTGCCTCACGACCACTGGCGCTACGCGGCCGTGGCCACGGGTTCCGACTACGTCGCCCTGTACGGCAACGACGCGTCCGGGACATTCTTCGTCGAGCTTCGCGACATGCGCAACGGCGGGTCGAAGACTGTCTCTCTGCCGGCCTACCACCGTCTCGCCGGAGCCTTCGGTGACACGGTGATGACCACCACGTCCGCGTCTGCGCCGGAAGGAGAGGGCCGGTACCTGCTGACCGCGGAGAACGGGAAGACCGTCACACGGCGGGTCACCGGCTTCCCCGAGGGTGCGAAGCTGCTCGCGGGGCCCTCGTACCGCAACGGGCAGGGCATGCTCGGTTCCTACGAGCTGGACGGGGTGCAGCACCGTTTCTGGCTCGACTCCAGCGCCCGGGTGCGCCTGGTCGGCCTGCCCGCGACACCGGATGCCGTCTCGACGCTGCTCGCCGGGGACAAGGTGGTGCTCCTGCGGAAGGATGGCACGGTCCAGGTGTGGGGGCTGACCGCCAATACCCGCCCCGAGCGCGAGTTCCACATCGCCTATCAATCGGGTGACCACCTGCTCGGACTCCTCGGCGACCAGGCGCTGCTGGCCCGGCCGACGACGCCGGTCCAGCAGCCCGAGGACAAGAAGCGGTTCGCCTACGGCGTCTGGGCGGCCCCGGCGGACGGCAGTGAGCCCCGCAGGATCCTCGACCGTACGACGGCGGCTGCCGTGCTCGATCCGAGTGGACGCGTCCTGATCGCGCGGGCCGGTGAGGGCCTGGAGCGCTCCGTCTACGCGATCCGCGCGGGCGCGGAAGGGGCCGGACCCGAGCCGGTCAAAGTAGCGGACTTGCCGAGTGTCGCGGCCAGGACCGCCGTGACGGCGGTCGCCCAGGGACAGGTGAACACGCTGGACGCGATGCCGGTGCCCGGGGCGTCGTTGCGGCTGCGCGGCGTGCGTCTCTCGGTCGGCGCCCCCCTCACCGCAGGGACCCGGGTCGACCGCGGGGCCGAAACGGACACCCCCTTCTGTGACGATTCCTCCTGCTCACATCTGCTGACCACAGGGGACGGCCGGACGCTCACGAGACTGACGGCGACCGGCATGATGCGAGTGGTGGACGACGGGCAGGCGCTGCCCGGGCGGCAGTTCACGCCCGACACCCCCTTCAACACCCTTGTCGCCGCCTCCGGACGTTACGCGGCCTTCTACGGTTGGGTGGATCCGCCGCCCTCGCCCAAGAACCAGCTCCTGTCCATCGTCGACATCGACTCCGGCAGGACGGTGGCCACCCAGCCGTATGCGAACGAGGCGTTCGCCCTGTGGGGCAACCGCCTGTACGTGGAAGCCGCCGGGGAGCCCGGACGTGTGCGCAGCACGACGGTGGGCGCGGCGAGCTCCGCCGGCTCGCCGTTCAAGGTCGCCTCGTGCGACCTGACCGACCTTCAGGCCGTCGCCAGCCGGATCTACTGGGCCTGCAAGGCGGATAAGCAGGCCGGGGTCTACGACACCGCCACGGGGCGTACGAGTGCGGTTCCCTACGCCGAGCAGACACGGCTGGCCGACGGCTACCTGGCGTCGGCGGCCGACGGGACACTGAGCCTCACCGACCTCAGCGGCACGCGGCCCGCCTCCCGGTCCATCGGCCAAGTCCCCAGCTCGTACGCGGGCACCAGCTGGGACGTGGACCGCTTCGGCGGACCGCTCGTCTACAGCGACGCCCAGGGCGTCACCCACATCGTTCCCTCCGGCGCGGACGCGTCCGCGCTGACCGACATCGACACCGACGCCCCTGCCGTCGCGAACGTCAAATCCGGCCCCTGGGCCGCCCGCTGGTGGCTCTCCCGGCCCGCCGCCACCTGGAAGCTGACGCTCACGAGCCGGGCGACGGGCGCCACGGTCCGCACCCTCGCCGGCGGGGAGGCCCGCGGGCTGGTCAAGGCCGGCTGGGACGGGCGGACCGAGGACGGGCGCCTCGCCGTCGACGGGGCCTACGCCTGGACGCTGACCGCACTGCCCGCCGACGGCCACGGACCGGCCCTGACGCGCACCGGCACGCTCCGGCTCACCGGCGCGGCACCCGCGCCGCGCGACTACGTCGGCCGCGACGGCATCGGCGACCTGCTCGCCTTCACGCCTTCGGGCATTGCGGACTTCCGTGCCGGTACGGACCGGGGCGGAGTCGACCCGAAGGTGTCGGGATCCGGCTGGACCGGTGCGAACACCGTGACGTCCGCGGTGCCGTTCGACGACATCGACGGTGACGGCTCCAATGACGTACTGGTACGCGTGAGCAGCGGCGAGCTCCGTACCTACAGGCCGGGCGGCAAGGCCCTGACTGCCACCACCCCGTACACGCCCGTCGGCGGCGGATGGAACATCTTCGACGCGCTGACCTCGCCAGGAGACATGACCGGCGACGGCCGCGCAGATGTCCTCGCACGCGAGGCGGCCACCGGCGACCTCTATCTCTACGAGGCGAACGGCTCGGGCAACTTCAAGGCGCGAGTGAAGGTGGGCGAGGGCTGGAAGGGGTATCTGCTGGCGTCGGGCGCCGGTGATGTGAACGGCGACGGCAAGGCGGACCTGCTGGCCCGGGACGTGGCCGGCGTGCTGTGGCTCTACCCCGGCACCGGCAGCGGCCGACTGACAGCCCGTGTGAGGGTTGGCGGCGGCTGGCAGATCTACAACTCCCTCGTCGGTGCCGGTGACTTGAACGCGGACGGCAAGCCGGACCTCTTGGCGCGCGGCGCGGACGGTGTGCTGTGGTCGTATGCCGGTGACGGCAGGGGCAACTTCACCGGCCGTCAGCGGGTCGGGGGCGGCTGGCAGATGTACAAGTACCTCTTCTGACACCCGGCCCCTTGCAGGGGGCCGAACGCCAGGTCGCCCGTTTCAGCTAGTGCCGTGCAGGTGCCAGGCCTGCCGCGGCTCGGCACCTCCACGTCACAGATGCGGCTGGTGCCGACGGGAACTCCCCGTCGGCACTCTGGCACTACCGCGGGACGGGCAGCCCGGCCGCGCCGTTCGCGGGCCGCGTCAAGATCGGCACCGGTTGGGGCACGTACGACACGCTCGTCTGACCTGCCACCGGATGTACGGGCCAGGACCAGCCGTGCTCGAAGAGGTCATCGCTGTACACCTCTCACACCTCTCCGAAAGCGGCATCGATCAGCAGATCCCGGCGGTCGCCAGGCGCCGTCGCCTCCGCCCTCGGCCAGTCCACGACCAGAAGCTCCATCCCCACGCCCATTGCCCCAGCCTACGGCGGCGGCAATTGCTGCCGATCACCACGAGTGGCTACATCGTGGATGCCACCACCAGATTCGGCCGGCGACTTCCCACCAGCAGCCGACTCGCCCCAAGAGGTCGCGAAGTGCGAGGGCGGGACGGGCGTTTGGTGACCGGTAAACCGCTCCTGAAGTGGCGGCCAAGTAGGGATAACCTCCCGACCGGCGTCGTCTCGTCGGTCGAAGTTTGGTCAAGCCGGGTGAGGATGGTCGGCATGACGGATCAAGATCGGTTAGGGCGGACTGCGGTGCACTATGCGGCTGCCGATGGGGACGCGGATGGCCTGCGGGTGCTCTTGGCCGGAGGCGCCGCCGTGGAGGCAGCCGACGATGCGGGCTGGACGCCGCTGCATTTCGCGGCTCAGGCCCAGGCCCCATCGGCCATCGAGGTCCTCTTGGCCGCGGGTGCGGCGGTTGATGCCGCGGACCACCACGGCAATACGCCGCTGTGGAGGGCGGTGTTCTGTTCGCGGGGCGAGGGTGCGACGATCCGGCTGCTGCTGGAAGCCGGCGCTGACCCTGACCGACGCAACGGCCATGGCGTGAGCCCGCGGGCGCTGGCCGGGCGGATTGGCAACCACGACGTGGCTACCCATCTTCCGGCCGGGGACGCGACTTCGTCCTAGGCTCCGCTATGTCTGGCGCGGGGAAGCCGAAGGCCCACTCCACCAACGGTGGTATGCCCGCCACCGTACCGTCGAGGGTCGCCTCGGAACGCTCGCCCGAACGGCGAACCCCGACGAGTTGCGATCTCGCCGAGGCCAGCGGCCCGGGTGCCTCCCTTCGCCTCACATGGTCGGCACGACCAGACTCGAAGCCAACTCCGGGTGGCGGCGCTTCAGTTCGTCGACAAGCGCTCGGAGCGGCGAGGCGGTGCTCACGTTGGTGGCAGCAACTCGGAGCGGCAGAACGACGCTCTCCCCGGACCGCAGTTCCAGCCGTACTCCCCGCATCTCGACCTGCTTCCGTGCCCCGAACACTCGGACGTTCGCCTGCTCCTTGACCACAGCCGCCGAGGCGACGTCCTCCACACGGACGGATCCGGAGGGCGAGAGGCCGCTCTTCGCACCACCCCTCGGCGTCTTCCAAGCTATGGACTCGGCATCAACGCGGACCCAGATCTGAGCGGGCAGCGACAAGAAACGCGCGACGACGAGCAGCGCCAGGAGCCCGAGGAACACCTGAGCCAGGACAGACGACAGACTCAGGGCTACGGCGATCAGTGCACCGCCCAAGAAGAGCGATACGTTTCTTGCTTGCCGCATCGTGTACATCCGGATCTTCAACGGAACTCCATATCGAGAACGACTCCATACCGGGAAGCCCCTGCGAGTGAAAGCAGCCAGCCATCACACGAACCACCTGCGAGGGAAACCTGTAACCGGGTCCTACCTACAGCAATATGACCGTCGGCTATCTGCCTCACATCTCAGGGGATGGCTCAGCAAGAAACTATATCCCTTTCCCCGCCTGAATCCGAGGGTCACCGCATCGAGCACGCTCACAATGTCCGGGAAGTCATCGGATACCACTTTCAGCCTCTCTTCAGCGATTGGCGCAACGTAGCTCGGAGTCGCAATATCCGGAACGCATGACACCACCCCTACCCGGCCGCCGACGCAATCCCGGTGTACGGACCCTGATATTCCGCGATACACGTGACATAGTCAACGAGCTGTTTTGGGTCCAGGCCGTGGCTAACTGATGGAAGTTCGACAGGACACTTCTCAAGCACTCGGCCCGCCAACATTACCTACCCCTTCGGGGCCCCGGCCTGGCCGGACTCCACCGCAACCACTTTCAGGCCTACGCCAGCAACCGCGACCCTACTCCTGGAACAGGGCGTCGAACTCGTCGTCATCAAGGAACTCCTCGGCCACGCCCACATCGGCGTCACCGCCGGTGTCTACGCCCACGTCCGACTCCGCCTCCAGCGGCAGGCCATCAATACCCTGGAAAGGCCCTCGGCCGGGGCGACGACGGCCCCGAAGACCCACCCGGCTCAGCCGTCATCCGCTGACGTTGCCGTCACCGTTGCCGTCGAATGAAACAAACGTCCCCTCCGCATCATTGCGCAGAGGGGACCTTCATCTGCTCTCAAAGGCAGCCGAACCGCGAAGAGAGGACGTGACCTAAATCGATGGACTACAGAGAACCAATCGAGACAAGAACTCCTCGAACGAAACCGCTACTGTCCGAGGGATACGGTCTTCGTCGATGTACGCAACAGATGGCTCACCGTCCGGACCAGATTCGGAGTAGTCAAGCATTACCGCGTCATGCCCACCCGAAGGCATGTCACAGATTACTACACCGATTTCTGGGTATCCCCACTCGGCGATCAGGTCTGCGCTCCCCAACCCAGAAGGAGAATCAATCCCCCATTTTCCTCCGACTCCAAGGAGTGCGCGTACCTCGAAATGGTCGGCAGCCCACGACGTTGCGAACTCTGTTGGGAAACAGCGCCGCTTCAACACTCCGCCATTCTTCTCCGTCAGTGCCGCCACGTAGCTTGCCGGGAGCCGCAGGTCCAGGGCCTCCTCAGCGCGAAGAATCATGTCACGACTCAGCGAGGGACCTGTGTAGAAATCTCCGTCCTCAAACAACTCGTTCATTACTACCTCCCTCCAGAGAATCCGCCAGTGTGAGCTGTCCGCTTATGAGCTTCCGTCTCGATCAACTGCATGAGCCCCGGCTCCTGGTGGTGATGCCACGTATAGCCATCGGGTGTCTCACTAAGACCTGCCGCGCGATTAGATCTCGCGAAATCTGTTCCGCGACTTCCGGAAAGTTCGATCCGCACATCGGGCACATCTGGATGGCGCCACGCCGAGAAGTCAGGAAAGCCATTTTCGTCGAATGGAACATTCGTCTTAGGGTGAACATCCCCTGCCAGCTTTCCATTACGCACCTTCGGTATGCCGCCGTCAGCACATTCACAGCTTGCCGGGTGTCCAGTAACTGCACCGCCACAATTGTGGACGAGCACCGGCGTGGCCCCCGCCAGCACATAATACGTATGGATGTGCTCGACGGTCAGGTTGTACGTCGTCACCGCCCGCCGGTAATTGCGGATCTTGACGACCGTGAGCAGCGCGCCATCGGGTTCGCGGAGCTGTTCGCCCGGCTTGAGGTTGGTGGCGTCGACCCACTGCTTGCGTGTCGCGTCCCAGTACGGGTGGTGCTGAGTCGAAGTGACGACCTTGTCGCCCTCGGCCGTGCGGACCGTCGTGTCCGTGAAGTCCTTGTCCGTCAGGGTCACCTCTACGTGGGTGACCTTCTGCGGCTTGGTCGTGTTCGTCAGGGGGTCCGTGGCCTCGACGGTGTCGCCGACCTTCACCTGGTCGATCGGGACGGTGGCGCCGCTCGCGAGCAGGACAGTCGTCGGCGCCGGGAAGCTGTTGCACCCGGGGCCCGTGGAGGCGAGTTCCCTCCCGGCCGCGGCCTCTCCCTTGGCGGCCACCCCGCCCGCTTCTCCTGCGGCGCCCGACTTCGAGACCGCCTTGGAGACGCCCTTGGCGACCTTCGCCGCAGCGCCGACCACCGCCGCGCCGGCTCCCACCGCAGCGAGTGCTTCTCCGCCCGCTGATATCACGGCCCCGGCCGCTGCCGCTGTTGCTCCGAACGTGGCGCCTTCGGCGGCGCCGGTGGCCGCCGCCATCATGACTCCGGCGCAGGCGACGCCCGCCGGGGTGACGCACGCAGCGACCACGGCCACGACCACCACCGTGATCACGACGATCACGGCGACCGTCTCGACCTTGTCCCAGACCTTCTGCCACCAGTGGTGGTGCTTCGGCTTCTTGGGCGGTGCAGGCCGCGTGTCGTACACGACGCCGGTCTTGGCGGTGTACGTGGCGTAGGCGTCCTCGCTCTTCGTCTCCGGTGTGGAGTCCCGGTGGCACTTCTCCGGGTTGAAGTCGCAGATCGTCTGCCCCGTGGGGTCCGCGTTGTTCAGCGGGGAGTTGTCCGCGTACGCGTAGCCGTTGAGGGCCTGCGGGTCGGCCGCGTCGAAGACCGGGTCCACCGACAGGAACCGGCCCAGGTTCGGGTCGTACTCGCGGGCGCCCAGGTTGGTCAGGCCCGTCTCCGTGTCCACCGTTCCGCCCACGAAGCCCTTGTCGCCTGGCCATGTGGAGGGCGTCGGGCCGCCTCGGTTCTGGCCGAACGGGGTCGTGGGCCGGCGCTGGACCGTGAGCGTCGCGGAGTCCACCGCGACGTTGTCCGTGCCGTGCGGGTCGGAGGCCAGGTAGGTGAGGCGTCCGTCGCTCGTGCGGGCCAGGGTCAGGGAGCCCGGCACGCCGTAGTAGCGGGTGGCGCTCGTCGTGTCCGTGTCCTTGTTGAGCACCACCTCCGTCCCCGGCAGGTACAGCGTCGACGTCTTCGGGTCGTGGCGCAGCAGCTGGTTGCCGTCCGCGTCGTAGACGAAGTCCGTGCCCTTCTCCGTCTGGGTCTTGGTGACGGTGTCGAGCTTGCCCTCGTCGGTCCAGGTGAAGTTCTGCGTGCCCGCGCCCGTGGTGTGCGCGGTGGTGTTGCCCGCCTCGTCGTAGGCGAAGGTCTCCGTGCTGGTGCCCGTGGCCGGGCTGCTGGCCGTCATCGACTGGACGGCGTGCGGGTGCGGCTTCCCGGCCGCCGGGTAGGCCTGTGTGTGGGTGACGTCCTTCGTGGTGTCACCGGTGACGTCGTGGTCGACCTGACTCGTACGGTTGCCGGTCAGGTCGTATCCGTACGACTGCCAGTACGGGTTCGGGCCGCCCAGGTTGGCCGCGCTCGGCGTGGTGTTGGTGCAGCCGCCGATACCGGAGGCCTTGGGGGCGGGTTCCGTGGTGGTGCCGCCCTTGTCGGTCCACGCCTCGGTGAGCCTGTTCAGGTAGTCGTAGCTGAAGCACTGCGTGTCGGTCTGGCCGGTGTCCTGGACGTCCGAGGCCGAGGTGACCGCGCCGGACGGGGTGTAGGTGTAACTGGTGACGTCGACCGGCGTGGTGCCGTTCTCCTTGTCGAGCGTCGACTTGAGCACCCGGCCGGTGGCGGCGTCGTAGCTGTTGGTCTGCGAAACCTGCTTGGGCACGTCACCGAGCAGGCTGCGCTGGACCTGGCCGTACGGCGTGTACCACATACCGCTGATGTAGTCGGCCGCGCCGCCCACCAGCATCGGCTTTCCGGCGAGGTTGTACGAGTAGTAGACCGACTCGGCGGCCAGGCCTCCCGCTGCCGGCATCTTGGCGGTGTCCAGCAGACCGGTGTTGGGCGTGTAGACCGCGCCGGTCGTGTAGGTGCCCGCGAGCTTGCCCTCGGCCGCGGGGATCGTGACCGTGCTGCCGGTGGGCCGGTACGCCACGTCGTAGCCGGTGACCGCGTTGGTGTACGCGTTGCCGTTGCTGTAGCGGGTCGAGGAGGTCGGCTGCCCCTTGGCCAGCGTGTCGTACGCCCACGAGGCCAGCTTGGTGCCGCTCGTCGACCCCGCGTACTCGGCTGTCTTGCGGCCCAGTTCGTCGTAGGTGAACGCCAGTGTCTTGTGGCGGGCGTCCGTGACCGAGGTGAGCCGGTCGAGGTCGTCGTATCCGTAGGTGGTCGTGCCGGTGTCCGGGTCCGTGGAGGAGGACTTGCGGCCGCGCTGGTCGAAGGCGGTGCTCCACTTGTTGCCCGCGCTGTCGGTCACCTGGTCCTGGTTGCCTGTCGCGTCGTAGTGGTAGCGCGTGACGTCGGACGGGCCGGTGGGCGTGCTGCCGTGGTACTGGCGGAGCTCGACCGTGCGGCCGCGTGCGTCGGTGATGGTGCTGGTCGCGGAGGCGCCGGGGGGCGGGGTGACGTCCACCCGGTCGGCGCCCAGGTACGCGGTGCTGCTGCGCCACTGTTCCACGGCGAGGCTGGAGAGGGTCTGCGCGACGGGGCGGCCCATGCCGTCGTAGAACGTGCCTGTCTGGGACGGCACTTGGTCGTCGTTGACCACGAACAGCGAGGGGGTCGGGTCGGTGGTGTTGTAGTAGGGGGCGTTGGACTTCACCGTCCAGCCGTGGGTGTCGTAGAAGGTGTCCGACACCAGCCGGCCCGCGCCGCCGTCCGCGCTGCTCTGCTGCTCCTGGCGCAGCCGCAGCAGGCCGTCGTACAGCTTGTAGTCGATCGTGTAGGAGTTGTCCTCGCGGAGCGTCTCGCTGGTGACGACGCTCGGGGTGCCCTTGTTGAGCGCGTAGGTGAAGCGCTTGTTGGCGCTCTTGCTCGCCTTGGGCCGGCCGGGCAGCCAGACGGCCGCGAGTCGGCCGAGCGGGTCGTACGCCACGTCGGTGATGCGGCCGTTGGCGTCGGTCGTGGTCAGCGGGGCCGCGCGCAGCGGGTCGTACGTGGTGGTGCTCTTCCAGCCCGCGGTGGCCGGGGCCACGGCCGGCTGGGTGCTCGTGGCGGAGGTCGGCAGCACGCCGGTCGCCGGGCTGTAGGAGGTGGAGGTCGTGGCGCCGAGCGCGTCGGTCACGCTCGTCGCGCGGCCGTAGATGTCGAAGGTGGTGGTCCCGACCGTCTTGAACTGGGCCGCGCCGGAACTGTCGTAGTGGTCGAGGACCTGGGTGGACGTGGCGTCGCCGGTGCCCAGGACGAGGCCGAACGGCTTGTTGTCGTACAGGCTGCGGTTGTCCGCGAGGGTGTTGTCCGCGTTCGGCGTGCTGTCACAGCTGCCGGCGATCTTGATGACCTCGGACGGGAAGGCCAGCATGTTGGCCCAGGCGTTCGCGTTCTGCGCATAGCTGGTCTTCGTGCAGACCTCCGGCGTCGCCGAGGTGCCGTCGCCCTTGTCGTCGACCGCGACGACCCGCCCGTCCGTGTCGTACGAAGTGTCGATCTCCGAGGTACGCCAGGTCTTGTCCGAACGCAGTGCACTCGTCTGGACCTTTGCGGTGCCGCCGAGCCGGGCGGTCAGGTCGGGCAGACCGGTCCGCTTGTGGGTGGCGGTGACGCGGCCGTCCCAGGGGGTACGGAAGGTGGCTTCCTGTACGGTTCCGCCGGACGTGTCGTAGGCCCGGCTCTCGCGGACGACACCGGCCAGCTGGTCGTCGTCGGTCAGCGAGACGCCCGCGGAGTCCGTCACGGTGACCGACTTGTGGGAGCCGTCGGCCTTCAGGTCCCCGTTCATGCCGCGCAGGTAGAGGGCAGAGCTCTGGGTCAGCGCCTGTGGGGCGGTGCCAGTGTGGGTGACTACCTCGCCGTAGCCGCGGAACTGGCCCCAGCTGCGGTTCTTGGGGTCCATCAGCTCTTCGTCGTCGTGGTGCCAGGCCGCGCCGCCCAGGTACTCGTACGAGGTGGACTTGGCGGCGGCGCCGAGCGTCGAGTTGTCGACCTCTGTGACCTGTTCGACCAGGTACTTGTGGAACCAGTCCAGGGTCGGGTCGCTCGCGCCCTGCGGTACCCAGTACACGGGGTAGCAGGCCATCGTGTTGCTGTCGGGCGCGGCGGGCATATGAGTGCCCTTGACGCACTCCGGCGACTTGTACGTGATGTTGATCTGGGCGCCGGCCTCGGTGACGATCGCCCGGACCCGGTACCGGTTGATCGGTGGGATGTTGTCGGTGGTCGTGTCGACCCGGTTGGCGAGTCGTGTCCCGTAGAAGGTGACGGCGGGCAGCCCGAGCGTGCCGCCGTCCTTGCCCGTGTGGGTGATCGACGCGAGCCACAGGCCCGGCTTGTTGGTGTCGCCCGTGGCCGGGAACTGGTGGGTGAGGTCGTAGGTGTCCGCCGGGGAGTACGCCGAGCCGACCAGCACCTGGGTGCTGATGGTGGTGAGCCGTCTGGTGGTCCAGAACGAGGGCGCGTGGTTCGCACACGTTCCGGTCGAGGCGCAGTTCTGGTCGAACGGCACATCGGGCCAGTGGCTGGCGGTGGCCGCGGTGGGCGGCGTGTCGGGGCATTTGAACGTCGAGTCGGAGACACAGCGCTCGGACGTGGCGAAGAGGATCTGGGCGGCGGCCTTGCTCCCGGCGACCGCGTCCGGCACCCGCTGGCCGTAGGAGATGGTGGTGAGGTATCCGCCGCGGATGTAGGACGTGAGGGTGTTGGAGGTGCCGCGCGCGTAGTAGTTGGGCTCGGTCTTGTACGCGTACGTCGTCACGTTCTGGTTGGGATCCACGACGAAGTCGAGGGACCAGTGCCACGCCTGCTGGCACCAGGACGTGTCGAACGTGCTCCCGTGGCAGGGCTCCCCGGTGTCGTTGCCGAAGACCGGGGCGGTCCAGGTGGAGTTGGTGGTGGGGGTGGTGGTGCTGCCGGGGGCGTGGTTGAGGCCGAAGTAGTACTGGATGCCGTTGGTCGTGGTGACCTTCCAGTACTCGCCGTTCTGGGCGCCGTTGGTCGCGCCCGTGAGGTGCTCTACCCGCGAGCCGTCGTCGCCGCTCTCACGCCAGATGCCAGTCGTGTCGTCCTTCACCAGCTTGACCGTGCGACCGCCGAGCGACAGCGTCGCGTTGTCGGTCACCCAGCAGTTGTCGCCGACCGTGTTGGCCTGGCCGTCCTTGGAGCACGGCTTGTACGAGCGCTCGACGTAGCCGGGCTGGTAGTCCCAGCCGTCGCCGATCCAGGAGGGCTGGTTGTTGGTCGCGGCGGTCCGGCCGTCGATGCTGGAGGAGTCGTACGACAGCGCCACGGCGGGCGCGGAGCCGCCCAGCGGCGGGGGCACGCTGATCGGGTACGTCCAGGTGAAGTCGCCGGAGGAGGTGCCCGCGCTCCAGCTTCCGGAAGGGGAGAGTGCGGTGGCGCCATAGGTGCCGCCGGCTCCGGCGGGGGCGGCTGTCGCGGCGAGTACGAGCGACTGGGCGCTGTCTGTCGTGGCGGCGCCGGGCAGCACGACGTCGGCCACCAGGCGGTGGTTCTCGAAGTCGTTGCGGAAAGGCAGGGGCTTGGACGTGCGGCATGCCGGGGAGTGCGGTGTCGTCATGGCGCAGGCGGGCAGCTGGACCAGTTGGAGGCGGGCCGCGTAGTCGCCGCCGTAGGCGTCGGCGAAGCCGGTGTAGTCCAGGCCGACCGAGGCTGTGCTGCCCGCGTGGCGCGGCGCGCTGTCGGTCAGGGAGAACAGGGCGCCGTTGATCCCGGCGCGCTGGGCGGCAGTGTGGCCCGCGACGGCGACCGTGACGGCGGTGGGTGCTGTGCCGGTGGCTTGGTTCGTACGGTGTTTGGTCAGTGAACCCGGGCGGCCGACCCACACCGGGGTTCCTGCCGCGTGGGCCGGGCCGGGTTCGGCGTAGGGCAGCCGTGTAACCGGCTGCCGCGAGGGCGCCAGTGGAGGCGCGATGTGGTCGGCGGCCGGATTGACCTGGACGCGGGTCGCTGATGGCCAGGTCACGGACAGCGGGTGGTACTTGGCAGGTGACGACCCGTGAGTACCGGAGGGCGCGGCGCCCCGCTGCGGCTCGACGTCGTGCCCCTTCACCGAGTGCGCCTTGTCCAGGGGGCGCGGCGACCACTGCTTGGGCAGATGGTGCCCCTGGGCCAGCACCGGCGCCCCGGACAGCAGCGTCAGGACCAACGCGAAACAGGCGGCCAATGCCACCGTGCCACGCAGCCTGCCCATGCATTGAATCCGGCCAAAAAGCTGCGAGCAATACCAGCTTCTTCTACTTCTCACTGCAGTCCCCACCCCGGCAAGCAAAAGAGACCGGAAAAGTAGCAGCGGGAAAGCACCTGCCGCCACACGCGAACGCAAAGATAAGGCAAATAGAAGGCCGCAAATCGCCGCGCCTTGACCCAGACCCGGGCACTTCACAGGCAGCGCGCCCACATGAACTACAGGCAATGCACTGGCCGGCATTTTGCCATGTGGCCGAAACGCATCTCCGTATATACCGATGCCGTCTCGATGAACCGCCAGTACCGCTCCAGCTGTTATGCCCTGCTTCGACCCAGCCGCCATTCCGGCCGCCACGAGACCTTGGCCCGAATGTCAGACTCCCCATATATGCTCCCCGGGCGCTCGCTGAATAAGGCGGGCTGAATTCTGAATTCCGTGGCCATACAGGAGCAGCATGGGAACCCAAAGACGGCGCCGTCGAAAAGCGCTCGCCTCCGCCTGGAGCATGGCGGTGAGCATCGCCCTGATATCCGTCGCGCTCGGCGCGGGCCCGGCAGCGGCCGACGGAGGGGGCACTCCGGAGCCGGTGAAGCCGAATCCGGTCGAGTACCCGGCTCCGGAACCGACGACCGCGCTCACTGGTCTTCAGGCCGCCGAAGCCGAGGCGGCGGCGCAGGCCAGGGCGACCGGCTCCGCCGTGCCCGTGCAGAGCGCCACCACCCAGACCAGCACCCTCACCGCCAACCCGGACGGAAGCTTCACCCAGAGTCAGAACGCCGCTCCCGTACGGGTGAACAAGGACGGGCAGTGGACGCCGCTCGACGCCACTCTCCGGCGCGGCGACGACGGTTCGATCACCACCACCGCGACTCCCACCGCTCTCGCGTTCTCGCCGGGCGGCACGGGCCCGCTGGCCAAGATGACCACGCCCGAAGGCAGGCAGCTCGCGCTCTCCTGGCCCGACCCCCTGCCCGCACCCACCGTGTCCGGCAGAGCCGTCCTGTACCCGGACGTCCTTCCCGACATCGATCTCCGGGTCACCGCGCAGGACCAGGGCGGATTCACCCAGGTCCTGATCGTCAAGACCCGCGAGGCCGCCGAGAACCCCAAGCTGGCCACCGTGCGGCTCCCCGCCTGGACGACGAACGGGCTCACGCTGTCGGATGACGCGCACGGCGGCCTGAGCGCCAAGGACAGCACAGGGGCCGCGGTCTTCTCCGCCCCGACGCCGACCATGTGGGACTCCAGCACCCCGTCCGGCCCGGCCACGTCCGGCCTTTCGGTGACACGCGACAAGGCCCTCACCCAGGAGCAGGCGGCCGCCTCGGGGGAGGCCGGCTCCTCGCCGGACGGTCCGGGAGCGGGTGCCAAGCAGGCGGACCTGCAGGCCCGAGCCGACGAGGGCGCCATCATTCTCACTCCCGACCAGCAACTGCTCACCGCCACCGATACGCACTACCCGGTGTACATCGACCCCAACTGGGAACCGAGCAGGACCGGCAGCAACACCTGGGGCGCCGTCTGGGAGGCCTACAAGAACAGCGCCTGGGACACCGGCAAGTGGGGCAACCCCGGCGTCGGCTACCAGGGCTACCAGACCGACACCGGCATCGAGCGCGTCTACTACAAGTTCAACACCTCCCCGTACGCCGGAAAGGTCATCCACTCGGCCGCCCTCACCATGACCGAGACGTACTCCGCTTCGATCGGCTGTGAGAAGTACGGGCTCAACGTCTACCGCACCGACTCCTTCAGCTCGGGCATCACCTGGAACACCGCGCCGAGCGCCCACGAGAGGATCGGCAGCGCCTCGGTCACCGGCACCCGCAACAACGACTGCCCCGGTGACCAACTCGCCGAGGCCGACGTCACCTCGGCGGTCGACAACGCGGGCTCCAGCCTGTCGGTCGGTGTCTTCGCCGCTGACGAGAGCAACCGGGACGCCTTCAAGCGGTTCTCGACCAACGCGTCCCTGGTCGTGCAGTACAACACCATCCCCAAGGTGCCCACGCTGCCCCAGACCACACCCGCCTCCGTGTCTCCGGCCACGCCGGACTGCGGGCAGAACACCATCGGCTGGATCGGCGCGACCAACGCGGCCGGTGACGGAATCCACCTCCGCGCCACGGTCGCCGACGCCGACTCGGACCAGCAGGTCCGGGGGCAGTTCGGGATCTGGGACGACTCGGACGGCAGCAAGAGCGTCATCGGCATGGGCGATCCCGGCTCCAGTACCGCCTGGGTCTCCAGCGGAACCGCCGTCGACAAGACGGTCGGCACCCTCACCGACGGTCATCTGTACGGCTGGTACGCCCGCTCCGACGACGGCATCAGCCACTCCGCCACCACGCCCGTCTGCCATTTCCGGGTGGACGGGACACCGCCCTCGGAGCCTACGGTCGTATCGGACGACTACCCCGCCTCCGGCTCGACGGTCACGACGCACCACGCGGACGACCGGTTCGGCGGCACGTTCCGGCTCAGCGCCTCGGACGGCGGGAGCGGCGTCGACTACTTCGAGTACTCCTTCAACCGGACCCTCCCGGTCGGCGGCGCCACGACGGTCGACGCCGTGAACGGGACGGCGTCCCTGAACCTGACGCCCGCCCACTGGGGCACGAACGTCCTCTACGTGGACGCGGTCGACAACGCCGGAAACCGTTCGCGGACGTACGAGTACGACTTCTACGTGCCGGGGAACCAGAACGCCAAGACCGTGGCGGGGGACCTGACCGGTGACGGCCTGCCGGACGTCGCCACCGTGGACGAGGGCGGGAACATCCGGATGTACCCGGTCGGGACGGACGACCCGGCACGCGGCGGCACCGTGGCGCGCTACCAGGCGCCCAGCAAGCTACCGACCGCTGCCACCTGGGCGGGAGCGATCCTCGCCCACCGCGGTTCCCAGCACGGCGGGCAGACCGTCGACGACCTGTTCGCCTACAAGGAGGGGGAGTTGTACCTCTACCTCAACCCGACGAACGGCGACTTCACCAAGGCCCAGCTCGTGACGGTGACCCGGCCCGGGTGCGCCTCCGACGCGACCAAGTGCCAGGGTTACAACGCCGACTGGCAGCGGGTCACCCAGGTCATCACACCCGGCGACGTGGACGGGGACGGCCGCAACGACCTGATCACCGTGGAGAAGGGCATGCTCTGGCTCTTCGAAGGGCTCGGCAACGGCCGCTTCCGCGACTCGGTTCAGATCGGCGCGGGCGGCTGGCAGAGCATGACCGTTCTCGCCCCCGGCGACATCGGCGCCGCCGGCGGCGCCGCGCGTGACGGCCTGCCGGACCTGTGGGCCCGTGACACCACGACTGGCGCTCTGTACGCGTACTACAACCGCCCCGGTGACCCGATGGGCCTGGGTGACATCACCACCCGCCAGCAGATCGGCTCCGGGTTCTCCCTGCTGGCCCACCCGTCGATCACCTCCGACGGCGACCTCGACGGCGACAGCTACGCCGATCTTGTCTCCACCACCTGGGACGGACGCCTCATCGAGTTCCCCGGCCGGGCATCCGCCGCGGGCCAGTACCCCTTCACCTCCGCCGCGGACATCAGCCAGCGCGTCTGGGGCAAGACCATCCAGACCCTCGAAGGCTCCCCCTACCGTCCGTACGCCAGGAACGACTACGACGGCGACGGAAGAAGCGACCTCACCGCCATCTCCGGCTCAGGCAATCTCTTCTACTGGCACAGCAACGGCAACGGCAGCCTGCGCAACGGCTCTCGACTGTGGGCAGGGGACGGCGACTACCTCACCTTCCGCGACCTCGCCCCGGGCGATTTCAACGGGGATGGCAAGACCGATGTCGCCGACATCAGTGGCTTGGGGACCCTGTACTGGAAGCCTGGTGACGGCAACGGCGGCCTCGGCGGAACCCAGCAGCTGTGGCCCACGGACGAGGCCTTCAAAACCTTCCGGGATCTGACCTCTGGCGACTTCAACGGGGACGGCAAGTCGGACGTCGCCGTCATCTCCGGCTCCGGAAACCTCCTGTGGTGGGCAGGTGACGGCAACGGCAACCTCGGCGCTGCCCACCCCCTCTGGCCCAACGAGGGCGGCTTCGCCACCTTCCGCGACCTCACCACCGGCGACTTCAACGCAGACGGCAAAACCGACGTCGCCGCCATTTCCGGCGCAGGCAACCTCTACTGGTGGGCAGGCGACGGCAACGGCAACCTCAGCACCGCCCAACGCCTCTGGCCCAACGAAGGCGATTTCGCCACCTTCCGCGACCTCACCACCGGCGACTTCAACGCAGACGGCAAAACCGACGTCGCCGCCATTTCCGGCGCAGGCAACCTCTACTGGTGGGCAGGCGACGGCAACGGCAACCTCAGCACCGCCCAACGCCTCTGGCCCAACGAAGGCGGCTTCGCCACCTTCCGCGACCTCGCCTGATCGAGCAGCAGGGTGCCCGGTCCCCGAGGCCGGGCACCCACTCCGGCCCTTCCCCCCAGCCATCAACAGCCACCCAGAAAGCCACCCCACGTGCGAATAAGCCACCGTCACCGCGTTGCGCTGGCGATCGCCGCGCTGAGTGCGGCAATCAGCACCGCCCCCGTGCACACGGCCATGGCCGCCGACTCCGGCGCCTCCGAAGCCGGACTGGATCTGAGCACGCCCAGCCCCATCTACGTCAACGGCACCCCAGGGGAAACCGACCTCACGGTCACCAACCCGCCCGTCGGCGACGCCTACATCCGGTTGGACCTGCACGGCGCCGGACTGGACCACATACGCATCACGGACGACGCCGGTACGGAGGTACCGTCTCACTACGACCCGTCGGACGGGTCGAGGAGGATCTTCGAGATCGGCGCGGCCGACAGCGATCGCGACGGTATTCCCGGCGCACCTCTGACCGAAGGCACGACTCGTCTTCACATGGCCGCCGAGTACGGTGTCGACAGCCATGTGTCCATGTACGGCCGCCTCGTGGACGGTGCCAGCGGACAGTTCCTCGACAACGCCTTCGAGCAGGGCCCGATAGGGATGCGTCTGTCGTCGCCGTCGTTCACGAGCAACTGGGAATCTCCGGGGCACGGTACGGGCACCGACGCGACCATCGACGTCAGCGTGGGTTACCCCCAGCCAGCCCACATGCGACTCACCACACGCATGGGAGCCATGGCCTCACCCCCGGCGACAACCCACACCCGGTTGCGCTTTACCGCGCAACAGCTGGCAGCTGCCCACTACACCGCCTCGCAGGTGGCTGACGGGGTGCGTGTGGAGTACTCGGCGGACGGCGTTCGCTACGACCGGGTTCCTTGGACGATCGATGGGAGCGGCGCTGCCGTCCTCGACTTCCCCTCGCGTTCCTGGGGACCCGACAAGCCAATCGAGCAGAGCGACCACCTGCGCGTCTCCGGCTCCTGGGAACTCCCGACCGCAGGCTTCCTGAAGGGCGCCTTCTCCACGCTCGCCGACGACGGCAGACAGGTACTGGCGCAGGACCAGGAGTTCATCTTCGAACGCGACTACGTCCCCGCCTTCGCCAGGCATTCCTTCTACGGCAGGGACGCCGCCGGTGTCCTGTGGCAGTACAAGGAGGGCGCGTACCCGGACTATCGCGGCCAGTACTACACCCCGCGCACCCGCGTGGGAGGCGGCTGGCAGGCGTACGACACGCTGACGAAACTCTCCACCTTCGGGGTACAGGGCAACGGCGATCTCGTCGCCCGCGACCGTTCCGGCGTGCTCTGGTACTACCGGGGCAGCGGTGACGGCGACGCCCCGTTCCTGTCCCGGATCCGGGTCGGTGGTGGCTGGCAGGTCTACGACACCCTCGTCGGCGCGGGCGATGTGAGCGGGGACGGCAGGCCGGACCTCCTCGCGCGCGACCGGGCCGGCACGCTCTGGCTGTACAAGGGCACCGGCAACCCGAGCGCGCCCTTCGCCTCCCGCACCCGCATCGGCGGCGGCTGGAACACCTACACCACGATCGTCGGCGGCACCGACCTGACCGGCGACGGACGCCCCGACCTGGTCGCCCGCGACCGCAACGGTGTCCTCTGGCTCTACCAGGGAACCGGCCGTGCCAGCGCCCCCTTCGCCGACCGCACACGGGTCGGCGGTGGCTGGAACACCTACACCGCGCTCACCAGTCCCGGAGACCTGTCCGGGCACAGCCACGGCGGCAGTCTGCTGGCCCGTGATCACGACGGCAGGCTCTGGATCTACTTCGCCACCGGCAAAGCCGACGTCCCGTTCGGGCCACGACTGGAGATTGGCGACGGCTGGAACACGTACAACACCCTCATCTGACCATCCACCGGCCCACGGAGGCCTCCGGCAGAGCAGCGGGGCAACGACCCTGACGAGTACTCAGCGGCCGCTGTTCTTGACCGGCCGGTGCAGCAGGTCCCTGATCCGCCACCACAGCCGGGCGGCTCGGGGACTCTCGGTGGAGTAGCTGGGGCCGAACCAGGTGTTGTCCGCGCTGCGGCCCAGGGGGGTGCCTTCGGGCGAGTAGTGCTGGGGAGGTTGGTCGCCCATCGCGTCTCCTCTCAGGGGTGGGGAGCCTGGTTCCCACCCCTTTTGCGCAGGTTGTTGTCGGAGCGCGTCTTGGGGCCCCGGCCGATGCCGCTGGCGTAGCCCTGCATCGCAGGGTAGTAGGTGTGGCCAGTGCAGCGGTCGCCCCCAAACCAACGGCTCTGCGCAACAGCCCGCTCGGCGTCGTCGGGCGCGCCCGTACCCCAGCTCGCACCCGTACTGGTGTCACTTGTGGCTCATGAAACAGGGGTAGTCACCTAGGTTTGCCCATTCTTAGGGTGGCTGGTGAGTTGTTCTTTGTCGGTCGAAGGGAAACTGTCATGCCCCGCCCCCTGCGGACAGCCATCGTGGGCGCAGGTCCCGCCGGGATCTATGCCGCGGATGCGCTGTTGAAGTCCGCGGCCGCCACCGACCCCGGTGTTTCCATCGACCTGTTCGAGCGGATGCCCGCGCCGTTCGGGCTGATCCGTTACGGGGTCGCTCCCGACCATCCCCGTATCAAGGGCATCGTCTCCGCCCTGCACCAGGTGCTGGACAAGCCGCAGATCCGGCTGTTCGGCAATGTGGACTACCCCGGTGACATCAGCCTCGATGAGCTGCATGAGTTCTATGACGCGGTGATCTTCTCCACCGGTGCCGACGCCGACCGGGCGCTCGACATTCCCGGCATTGAGCTGGACGGTTCCTATGGCGCCGCCGACTTCGTGTCCTGGTACGACGGGCACCCCGACGCGCCGCGTACCTGGCCGCTGCACGCGGACAAGGTCGCCGTGCTCGGTGTCGGCAACGTCGCCCTGGACGTGGCCCGGATCCTCGCCAAGACCGCCGACGAACTCCTGCCCACCGAGATCCCGGCGAATGTCTACGACGGTCTCAAGGCCAACCGGGCGCGTGAGATCCATGTCTTCGGCCGCCGCGGGCCCGCCCAGGCCAAGTTCAGCCCGATGGAGCTGCGCGAGCTGGACCACTCTCCCACCATCGAGGTCATCGTCGACCCCGAGGACATCGACTACGACGACGGCTCCATCGCCACCCGCCGCTCCAACAAGCAAGCCGACATGGTCGCCAAGACCCTGGAGAACTGGGCCATCCGCGACGTCGGTGAACGGCCGCACAAGCTGTTCCTGCACTTCTTCGAGTCGCCTACCGAGATCCTCGGCGAGGACGGCACGGTTGTCGGCCTGCGCACCGAACGCACCCGCCTCGACGGCACCGGCAACGTCCACGGCACCGGCGAATTCCACGACTGGGACATCCAAGGCGTCTACCGGGCCGTCGGCTATCTCTCCGACGAACTCCCCAAGCTGCCCTGGGACATCGACTCCGGAACCGTCCCCAACGACGGCGGGCGTGTCATCGAAGCCGGCAACCACCTCCCCTCCACCTACGTCACCGGGTGGATCCGGCGCGGCCCCATCGGCCTCATCGGCCACACCAAAGGCGACGCCAACGAAACCGTCGCCAACCTCCTCGACGACCACGCCCACGGCCGCCTGCGCAACCCCTCCGCACCGCAGCCGGAAGCCGTCGACGCCTTCCTCACCCAACGCGGCGTGCGCTGGACCACCTGGGAAGGCTGGCACCGCCTCGACGCCGCCGAGAAAGCACTCGGCGAGCCCCAGGGCCGCGAACGCGTCAAGATCGTCGAGCGCGAGGACATGCTCCGCGCCAGCGGCGTCTGAGCACACGCACACGCACACACCCGCACCCGCACCGCGACCTGCGTCGGCCCCCGCCCGAAGGCGGGGGCCGATGCCGTCTCGCCGGGCGGGCTCGCCGCCTCCCCCGTACCCCCAATACCCCGCCCCCGATAGGGGTGGAGGCGGTCACATTAAGGGTTGGAGCGCCCTCGGTGGGCTCGTAATGTCACGGCCAGCGCCCGGATTGAACAGCCCGAGCCCGTCGCTCGGTTTTCGAGGGGAAGTGCATGACCACCAGTCCAGAACTCCAGAGCCCGACCGGTTGCCCGGTGACCGGGCTGGCCGCCGGTTTCGATCCGTTCGGAGCCGAGTACCAGGCTCATCCGGGCGTCTCGATGGCCGAGGCGCGTACCGAGGAACCGGTCTTCTACAGCCCTGAATTGGATTACTGGGTCGTCACGCGGTACGACGACGTCAAGGAGATCTTCAAGGACACCGAGACGTTCTCGGCCTCCATCACCCTCGACCAGATCACGCCCTCCACCGAGGAGACGATCGGGATCCTGGTGCAGCACGGGTTCAACCCGGGGCTCGCGCTGGTCAACGAGGACGGTGACTCCCACCGTGAGCGCCGCAGGGCGCACCAGGACCCGTTCAAGGGCAAGGAGGTCGAGGCGCTTCTTCCGCGTATCCAGGAGCTGGTCGGACGTTACGTCGACACGTTCGTGAAGAAGGGCCGCGCCGACCTGATGGCGGACCTCTTCCAGGAGGCGCCCATCACCATCGCGCTGATCTTCATGGGGATCCCCGACGAGGACATCGCGGCGTGCCGTCAGTTCACGCTGGACCAGACGGTGTTCATGTACGGGCGGCCCTCCGCCGAGGAGCAGAAGCAGGTCGCCTCGAACCTGGGCCGGTACTGGGAGTTCACCGGCGAGCTCGTCGAGAAGATCAAGCAGAACCCCGACTCGCCGGGCTGGCTGCCGCACATCATCCGCGAGAGCCAGAGCAAGCCCGGCCTCTTCGGTGACAACGAGCTCCAGACCACGGCGCTGGCCGGTCTGGTCGCCGCGCACGAGACCACCACCAACGCCAGCGGCAACGCGATGCGCGCGCTGCTGGAGAACCCCGAGACGTGGGCGCGGGTGTGCGCCGACCCGGCGCTGGTTCCCAAGGCCGTGGAGGAGTCGCTGCGCTATGACGGCTCGGTGGCCGCCTGGCGCCGCCTCGCCGTCAAGGAGACCACGGTCGGCGGGGTGACCATCCCGGCCGGCGGCCGCGTCATGATGATCACGTCCTCGGCCAACCATGACGAGGCGGTCTTCGAGGACCCGGAGTCCTTCGACATCGACCGTGACCGTCCCAACCGGCACATGACGTTCGGCTTCGGCGCGCACGCCTGCATGGGCGCGACCCTCGCCCGTCAGGAGATGCGCATCTTCATCGAGGAGCTGGCGCGTCGCCTGCCGCACATGCGTCTCGTCGAGGACCAGGAGATCACCTACCTGCCCAACACCTCCTTCCGCGGGCCGCAGAACCTGCTGGTGGAGTGGGACCCGCAGCTCAACCCGGTTGCCGCCGACCGCCCCTGAGACTCCGGCACCCCCGCACCCCCACCCCGGTCGTCACACCTGGCCACCGCGTCAGGGCCCGGTGTCGGCGGGTGCTCCCGGACTGGCCGGCCCGCGTCTCCCCCGCCGCGGCCCGGCCGGTCAGGAAGCATCCGCCGGCACCGGGCCCTGCGCCGCCCGGCCCGGTGTCGGCGCCCGGGGCTTTTCGTGCCCCCCGAGGGATTTTTGGCCCCCCGAGGGCCTTTCGTCGCCCCGAGGGCCTTTTCGTACCCCCAGGGCCTTTTCGTACCCCCGAGGGCCTTTTCGTCGCCCGGCGCCGCCGGGTCGCCGGGCGTCGCCATGGGCGAGACCGGCAGCGCCGCTCCAGCTAGGAGGAAACACCGAGATGAGCACCCCACGGGGGAGTTCCCTGCCGTCACTCACGGGGATGAGGATCATTGCCGCGGTCCTGGTGGCCGCGTTCCACATCGGCGCCCTGGCCCCGTTCGCCGACCCCGACATCGCCAAGACGTACCACCGCCTCTTCGACCAGGGTGGCTGGGCCGGTGTCACCTTCTTCTTCGTGCTCAGCGGTTTCGTGCTGACCTGGGCGGCGCGGCCGGGCGACACCCTGACCGGCTTCTGGCGGCGGCGTTTCTTCAAGGTGTTCCCCAATCACCTGCTGACGGTGACGGCCGGCATCTTCCTGCTGGTGTGGCTGGGGACCTCCCCGGGCACCGGAGTCACCATCGCCAACGTTTTCCTGGTCCACGACTGGGACTGGCGCTTCACCACCTGGTGGGGTGTCAACCCGGTCTCCTGGTCGCTGTGCGCGGAGGCGTTCTTCTACGCCTGCTTCCCGTTCCTGATCCGGCTGGTGAACCGGATACCGGCGCAGCGGCTGTGGGCGGCCGTGGCCGGGACCGTCGTGGCGATCACCCTGATCCCCTCGCTGGCCGACGTCGTGCTGCCCGACGAGGCGCCGAGCCCGGGCATGCCGGTGAGCGCCACCGAGCTGTGGTTCATCAACGGCTTCCCGCCGGTGCGCACCCTCGACTTCCTCCTCGGCATCCTGCTGGCCCGGATGGTGCGCGAGGGACGGCTCTTCCGGCTGCCGCTGCCCGCGGCCATGCTGCTGGCGGTCGGCGGGTACTGGCTGTCCACCCAGGTGCCGTACGAGTACAGCCTGGCCGCCTGCACGGGGCTGCCGTTCGGTCTGCTGATCGCGTCGGCGACGCGGGCGGACCTGGGCGGTCAGTGGTCGCCGTTCCGCAGCAAGGCGATGGTGTGGCTGGGCGAGATCTCCTTCGCCTTCTACCTCTGGCACTTCCTGGTGCTCATGTGGCTCGGCCACCTCTTCCAGAAGCACCAGCCGCTGTCCACGTCCGGCACGGTCGGCTTCATCGCGCTGGCCCTGGCCGTGGTCGTGGTGCTGTCGTGGGCGACGTTCCGGCTGGTGGAGATGCCCGTGATGCGGGCGTTCGCCCGGCCGCGGCGCCCGCAGTCCGGCGCCGCCGGGACGCGGGCCGGTGCCGAGCGGGCCGCCGAGCCGGTCCGGCGCTGAGGGCCCGGCCCCGGAGGCCGGTGAACACATCCGCGAGGCCGTCCTCGCATGGGCATTGCGCCGGGTCACCCGACCCGGCGCAATGCCCGTTTTCCGCTGTACGCCCGCCCGGAACTGGCCGTATGGGAGTGGTATGGCGCACGGTAAGGTGCATTTCATGGGACAACCGACACTGAGCCGCCGCGAAAGGCTTCGGGCCGAGACGGCTGCGGAGATCAAGGCCACCGCGCTCAAGCACATGGCCGCCACCGGCGCCGCGGCGTTGTCTCTGCGCGCCATCGCCCGGGACATGGGCATGACCGCGGGTGCCATCTACAGCTACTACGACACGCGTGACGCGCTCATCAACGCGCTGATCACCGACGTGTACACCTCGCTCGCCGACGCCCTGGAGGCCGCGCACGAGCAGGTGCCCGAGCAGGACACCGCGCAGCGGATCCTCGCGCACGGCCACGCCTACCGGCAGTGGGCGATCGGCCATCCCGAGGAGTTCCAGCTGGTGTACGGGGACCCGGTGCCCGGGTACCGGATGCCGGAGGGCAGCCCGGCCTCCGAGGCGGAGCTGCGGGTGTGCATGCTGCTGAGCCAGCTGGTCGCCGCGGCCTGGCCGTACGCGGCCGCCGCCCACTCCGGTGAGGAGCACGCCTGGGAGGACTTCCAGCCGGACCTGACCGACGCGCTGCACGAGCAGGAACCGGAGCTCTCGCCCGCGGCGCTGGCGCTGGCGCTGCGGATCTGGGGCCGGATGCACGGGCTGGTCGCCCTGGAGGTGTACGGGCATCTGCGGTCGCAGATCGTCGACCCCGCCAAGCTGTACCACCAGGAACTCCTCGACCTCACCGCGTCGCTGGGGCTTCCGGTGCCGGTGGCCAGCGGGGTCTGAGGCCGGGTTTACGGTCTGACGGTCTGGCGGTTTGAGCCGGGGCCCGGCGGAACCGGTGGAGTCGGCGAGCGGGCCCCGGCGTCGGGGCCCGCTCGCACACAGCACACAGCAGAGGATCCGGCCGAGGAGATGGGTTCCTCGGCCGGATCCTCTTGTGTCTCGCGGCCGTTGGGCGGGGGACCGGTAGGGCCACGAGGTTCCGGGGCGGGGGCCGGGCTTCACGCCCGGCCCCCGCGGGGTGGGTCAGGAGGCGGTCGTCACCGGCTCCTCGGCGGGGGTGTCCACGCCGTCGCCCGCGACCGCCGCGAGCGGGGTCGGGGCCGGGTCCTTCAGGAAGAAGAAGGTGACCAGGGCGCTGACCGCGACCAGGGCGCCGGCGATGACACCGGCGAGCTGGAGGCCGTCGACGATGTCGCCCGCGCTCGGCGGGGTCGCGCCGTCGAAGTCGAGGCCGTGGTTGGCGACGGCCACCAGCGCCGCGAGGCCCATGGCGCCGCCGACCTGCTGGGTGGTGGAGACCGCCGAGGAGGCCACGCCCTGCTCCAGCGGGGAGATGCCCATGCCGGCCGCCGCGAAGGTGACGGTGAAGCCGACGCCGCCGCCCAGGCCCCACAGGAAGATGCCGGGCATCAGGGCCCAGACCGAGCCGCCGACCGACATGCCGAGCGCGGTGACCGCGACGCCGGCGCCGTTGACGATGAGCGTGCCGGTGAAGACCTTGCGCAGGCCGTACTTGGTGAGCAGCGGCGCCGTCAGCTGGCCGGCCGCCATCGAGAAGATGCACAGCGGCAGGAAGACGAGGCCCGCCTTGATGGGGCTGTAGCCCAGGACCGGCTGGAGGTAGGTCGTCAGCAGGTAGTAGCCGGTCGACAGCGTCGCCATGAACAGGCAGGCCACCACCATCGTCACCGACAGGGTGCGCACCTTCAGCAGACGCAGCGGCAGCAGCGGGGAGGAGGTGCGTGCCTCGACGATGAAGAAGGCGAGGAGCAGGGCCGCGCCGATGGCCTCGGTGCCCAGGGACTGGAAGGAGGTCCAGCCCTTGTCGGGGCCGGAGGCGAGACCGAAGACGATGAGCGAGGAGCCCGCGGTGGCCAGCAGCGCGCCGGGGACGTCGAAGTCGCGGATGCCCTTCTGCGCCGGGCCGTCGGCGTTCAGCAGCACCAGGCCGGCCACCAGCGCGATCGCGGTGAGCGGGACGTTCACGAAGAGCACCGACGACCAGCCCCACCAGTCGGTGAACAGACCGCCGAGGACCGAGCCCGCGGCCAGACCGCCGCCGCCGATGGCACCCCACACCGACAGCGCCTTGTTGCGCTGCGGGCCTTCGGGGAAGCCGATGAAGATGAGGGTGAGGGTGGCCGGGAAGAGGAGCGCTCCGCCCATGCCCTGGACCGCGCGGGCGGTGATGAGGGTGCCCGGGTTGGTGGCCAGTCCGCCCGCCAGCGACGAGAGTCCGTAGATCACCATGGCTGTCAGCCATACGCGCCTGGCGCCGAGCCGGTCGACCATCCGGCCGCCCAGGAGCAGCAGACCGCCGTAGCCGACGGCGTAGGCCGAGACCACCCACTGCAGTGACTGGGCGGAGAAGCCCAGGTCCTTACCGATGTCGGGGAGCGCTACGTACACGATGTTGTAGTCGACCGCGATGATCAACTGCGAGAAGCCCAACAGTGCCAGCTGCCACCCCAACCGCGCGGGCGCCCTGGTCAACGATTCCGCCATGGCCTGATCAATCTCCTAGAAACGACACGGAAGTCACGACGCGCGAGCCACGTCGTACGGGCAGCCCGGCCGGTTGCGTCCGGTGGGCCCTGCACTGTGCACACTATCTAAACAGTGTTCAACTTTCGCATGCAGTATAGGAATCACGCGCCGTGAAGTGTCAAGTGCGCTTCCCACCCCGGTTAGCGGCCGGTTCCCGCCGCGTGGGCGGGCCGTGAACACGCCCAACCGCCCGCTGTGCGCGCTGCCTTGGGAACACCATGGGCCCCGACCGGAAGGGGTGCGCCACCCCTAGTGCCGCCCCGGCGGCGAATAGGGGGCGCCGCGCGAACCTGGGGTATGCCGGGGCCGGAGCGGGACGTAGCGTCCCCATGGACTCACCGGCACCGTGCTCGTGCCGGCGCGCCGTCGCGGCACGCGTCGTGAAGTCGGCAGTTCCGGCAGTGTCGCCGGCCTTCCCCTGCAGACCCAGCGTGCGCGACGCGGCGTGCGGAAACCATTCAGCCAAAGGGACGTCATGGATTCATTGGCAAGTGCGGTGCTCGCCGGGGCCGGTCCGGAGGAGCTGGCCCGCGAGCAGGTGCCCAGCGACTACCTCGCCGCCCATCTGCGGGCCGAGGACGAGGCCCGGGCCCTCGCCGCACCGGACCCCGATGTACGCGACACGCTCCACGTGGGCCGGGTGCCGATGCCGGAACTCGCCCCGGACGAGGTCCTGGTGGCCGTCATGGCCAGCTCGATCAACTTCAACACGGTGTGGTCGGCGACCTACGCCCCCGTGTCCACCTTCAAGTTCCTCAAGCGCTTCGCCTCGCTGGGCGGCTGGGCCGCGCGGCACGACCAGCCCTACCACGTCGTCGGTTCGGACGCGGCCGGCGTCATCGTCCGCGCGGGTGCGGGCGTACGGCGCTGGAAGCCCGGCGACCACGTGGTGGCCAGCTGCGTCCAGGTCGACGACCACGAGCCGGCCAGCCACTCCGACGCCATGCTCGGCGGCGACCAGCGGATCTGGGGCTACGAGACCAACTTCGGCAGCCTCGCCCACTACACCGTGGTGCGCGCCAGCCAGCTGCTGCCCAAGCCCGCCCACCTCACCTGGGAGGAGGCCGCGGGCAACATGCTGACCGCGGCCACCTCGTACCGGATGCTGATCAGCGAGCGCGGCGCCCGCGTCAAGCTCGGCGACGTCGTGCTCATCTGGGGCGCGACCGGCGGACTCGGCGCGTTCGCCGTGCAGTTGGTCAAGCAGGCCGGCGGCATCCCGGTGGGGGTGGTCAGCTCCGAGTCCAAGGCCAAGCTGCTGCGACGGCTGGGCTGCGACGTGGTGATCAACCGCGACGAGATCGGCATCGGAGGCGAGGTGCCGCGCACCCCCGAGCGCACCGCCGAGCTCGGCGACCGGCTCGGGCGCGCCATCCGCGACGCGGTGGGCGAGGACCCGCACATCGTCTTCGACTTCGTCGGCGAGGCCACCTTCGGCCTGTCGGTGCACGTGGCCCGGCGCGGCGGCACCGTCGTCACCTGCGGCTCCAGCACCGGCTACCACCACAAGTACGACAACCACTCGCTGCGCGGCAACCTCAAGCGCATCGTCGGCAGCCACGCCGCCAACCTCCAGGAGCAGTGGGAGTGCAACCGGCTGTTCCAGCTCGGGCTGCTCAACCCCGTCCTGTCCACGGTCCACCCCCTCGAAGAGGTCGGGGAGGCGGCCCGGCTCGTCCAGACCAACCGGCACACCGGCAAGGTCGGCGTGCTGTGCCTGGCCCCCGAGACGGGTCTCGGCATCACCGATCCGGCGCTGCGCGCCCGCATCGGCGAGGACCGCATCAACCCGCTCCGGACCGACGCCGCCGGCGTCCTGGCGGGCTGACCCACGACCGCGGAAGGAGGTCCGATGGTGGCGAACACGGCAGCGATCCTCGCGACCGGCAGTTACGTACCGAAGGAAGAAATCAGCAACGAAGAGGTGGCGGCCCGCTGCGGCGTCACCGCGGAGTGGATCGAGCGCAAGACGGAGATCAGGAGCCGGCGGTACGCGCCGCCGCACCTGGCCACCTCCGACCTCGCAGCGCGGGCCGGAGCAGCGGCGCTGGAGGCCGCGGGCCTGGACGCCGGGGACGTCGACTACCTGATCGTGTCCACCTCCACCGGTGACTCCCCGCAGCCGCCGACCTCCGCCCTGGTGCAGCACGCCCTCGGCGCCTACGGCGCGGCCTGCCTCGACGTCAACGCCGTGTGCAGCGGCTTCGTCCACGCCCTGGAGCTCGCCCGGGGCCTGGTCGCGCTGCGCCCCGGCGCCCGCGCCCTGGTGATCGCCGCCGATGTGTACTCGCGGATCCTGGACCTCTCCGACCGCCGCACCGCGCCGCTGTTCGGCGACGGCGCCGGGGCCGCGCTCGTCGGCGCGGCCGAGCAGGGGTACGGAATCCTCGACACCGACCTGACGACCAGCGGCGGCGCCCACCACCTCATCCGCGTCGAGGCGGGCGGCAGCCGGCTGCCCGCCTCCGCCGAGACCGTCGCCGAAGGCGCCCACTACTTCCGCATGGAGGGCCGGGCCGTCCGCGCCTTCGTCAACGAGAACGTGCCCCCCGCGCTGCGGCGCCTCGTCGAGCGCACCGGCCACCGGCTGGCCGACGTCGACCACTTCATCCCCCACCAGGCCAACGGAGTCATGATGCGTGAACTCGTCGAAGCCTCCGGGCTGACCCAGGCCGCCGTGCACCGCACGGTGGAGCGCTACGGCAACACCGGATCCGCCTCCATCGCGGTCACCCTCGACGAGGCCAACCGGGCCGGGCTGCTGCGCCGCGGCGAACTCGTGCTGCTCGCCGGGTTCGGCGGCGGCATGGCGGCCGGCTCCACCCTCCTCACCTGGCAGGGGGAAGCGGCATGACGCACTCCGGCACCGACATCCGGCGCGTCGGCGTCGTGGGCTGCGGCCAGATGGGCGCCGGGATCGCCGAGATCGCCGCCAAGGCCGGACTCGACGTGACCGTCGCCGTCTCCTCCGACGACTCCCGCGGGCGCGGCCTGCGCCGGCTCACCGGCTCGCTGGACCGCGCCGTCGCCAAGGCCCGGCTCGGCGAGGCCGAACGCGACGCCGTGCTCGGCCGGATCACCTTCACCACCTCGCTGGAGGACCTCGCCGACCGGCAGGTCGTCATCGAGGCCGTCGTGGAGCACGAGCCCACCAAGCTCGACCTGTTCACCATGCTCGACAAGATCGTGGAGGACGAGGAGGCCGTCCTCGCCACCAACACCTCCTCGCTGTCCGTCGTCCGCATCGCCAGCGTCACCCAGAACCCCGGCCGGGTCGTCGGCACCCACTTCTTCAACCCGGTCCCGGTGCTGCCGCTGGTCGAGCTGGTCGGCTCCGTCCTCACCGAGGAGAGCGCCCTGGACCGCGCCGAGCACCTGGTCGGCGGCATCCTCGGCAAGACCGTGATCCGCACCCCCGACCGGGCCGGGTTCCTCGTCAACGCCCTGCTCTTCCCGTATCTCATGGCGGCCGTCCGCATGGTGGACCAGGGCTTCGCCACCGCCGACGTCGTCGACCAGGGCATGGTCAAGGGCTGTTCCCACCCGCTGGGACCGCTGCGCCTGCTCGACCTGATCGGCCTGGACACCTCGGTGGCCATCGCCGAATCGCTCTACGCCGAGCACAAGGAACCGCTGTACGCGCCGCCGCCATTGCTGCTGCGCATGGTCGAGGGCGGCCTCCTCGGCAAGAAGACCGGCCGGGGCTTCTACACCTACTGAGGCGCCCCGCGCCCCCGGCCGCCCGGTACCGCCGGGCCCCGGGCGGCCCCGGACCGGCCCCGGACCCCGGCCACCACGCCACGGGGTCCGGGGCCTTCCGCGCGCGGCCGGTCCGTCACCGGCCGCCCGCAACCCGACACATCACACGAACACGGATCTTGAAAGCGCTCGGCGAGAGCCCGCGCACGACAGGGAGGGCAGATCAATGGCGTCCACTGCGAAGGACTCGTCATCCGCCGATGCGGTGGTGGCGGCGCTTCGGGATTCGTTGAAGGAAACCGCCCGGCTGCGCCAGCAGAACCGGGAGCTGACGGCCCGCGAGCACGAGCCGATCGCCATCGTCGGCATGGCCTGCCGCTACCCGGGCGGCGTCGCCTCCCCCGAGGGCCTGTGGAACCTCGTACTCGCCGGTGAGGACGCCGTCACCGAGTTCCCCTCGGACCGTGGCTGGGATGTGGAGGGCATCTACAACCCGGACCGTTCGGTGCCTGGTACGTCGTATACGCGGCAGGGCGGGTTCCTGCACGAGGCGGCGGAGTTCGACGCGGAGTTCTTCGGGATCTCGCCGCGCGAGGCCCTCGCCATGGACCCGCAGCAACGGCTGCTCCTGGAGACCTCCTGGGAGGCCATCGAGCGGGCCGGGATCGACCCGGCCGCCCTGCGCGGCTCCAACACCGGCGTCTACGCGGGGGTGATGTACCACGACTACGGCCCCCATCTGCACCGGCCGGTCGAGAGCGTGGACGGGCACCGGCTCACCGGCACGCTCGGCAGTGTCCTGTCGGGCCGTGTCTCCTACTCGTTCGGCTTCGAGGGTCCGGCCGTGACGGTGGACACCGCTTGTTCCTCGTCGCTGGTGGCGCTGCATCTGGCGGTGCAGGCGCTGCGGCGCGGTGAGTGCGATGTGGCGCTGGCCGGTGGTGTGACCGTCATGTCGACTCCCGGCACCTTCGTGGAGTTCTCCCGCCAGGGTGGTCTGTCCGAGGACGGGCGCTGCCGCTCGTTCTCGGCGGACGCCGACGGCACCGGCTGGGCCGAAGGCGCGGGTGTGCTGCTCGTCGAGCGGCTCTCGGACGCTGAGCGCCTGGGCCACGACATCCTCGCGGTCGTACGCGGCACGGCGGTGAACCAGGACGGTGCCTCCAACGGCCTGACCGCCCCCAACGGGCCCTCCCAGCAGCGCGTCATCAAGGCCGCGCTCGCCGACGCCCGGCTCAGCCCCGCCGACGTCGACGCCGTCGAGGCCCACGGCACCGGCACCCGCCTCGGCGACCCCATCGAAGCGGACGCCCTGCTCGCCACCTACGGCCGGGGCCGCGACGGCCAGGAGCCGCTGTGGCTCGGTTCGCTCAAGTCGAACCTGGGCCACACCCAGGCCGCAGCCGGTGTCGGTGGCGTCATCAAGATGGTCATGGCCATGCAGCACAAGACCCTCCCCTCCACGCTGCACGCGCAGAACCCCTCCCCGTACATCGACTGGGAGGCCGGTGCCGTCGAGCTGCTCCACGAGACGCGCGAGTGGCCGCGGACCGGACGGCCGCGCCGCGCCGGTGTCTCCTCCTTCGGCATCAGCGGCACCAACGCCCACGTACTCCTCGAAAGCCCCGCCGAAGCCGGCACCGAGGCCGCTGAAGGGGTCGAGGCGGACGGCGAGGCCGGAGCGGACGCCGCTGCCGCATCGGCGGACGTGCCCGTCGTCGTGTCGGCCCGCAGCCCCGAGGCTCTGCGCGGACAGGCCGCCCGCCTGGGCGAGTTCCTGGCCGAGCGCCCCGCTCTCGGACCGGTGGAGGTCGGCTACTCCCTCGCCACCACCCGTAACGCCATGGAGCACCGCGCGGTCATCGCCGCCGCCGACCGTGACGAGCTGCTGACCGCGCTCGCGGCGCTGGCCGCCGGGGAGGACGACTCCCGCCTCGTCACCGGACAGGCCACCGGTGGCGGGCTCGCGGTGCTGTTCACCGGTCAGGGCAGCCAGCGCCCCGGAATGGGACGCGAGCTCTACGCCACCCACCCCGCCTTCCGTAACGCGCTCGACGAGACCCTCGCCCTGCTCGACGCCGAACTCGCCACCGAACTCGCCGAGGTCGACGCCACCTCCCTGCGCGACCTCATGTTCGCCGAACCCGAAACCCCCCACGCCCAGGCCCTGGACCAGACGGTCTTCACCCAGACCACCCTGTTCGCCCTGGAAACCGCCCTCTACCGCCAGACCACCGCCTGGGGCCTCAACCCCACCCACCTCGCCGGACACTCCGTCGGCGAAGTCGTCGCCGCCCACGTCGCCGGTGTCCTCACCCTCCCCGACGCCACCACCCTCATCGCCGCCCGCGCCCGCCTCATGAACAACCTCCCCACCGGCGGCACCATGATCTCCATCCGCGCCACCGAGGAACAGGTCACCGAGGCACTGGCCACCGTCGGCGGCCGGGTGGCCGTCGCCGCCGTCAACGGTCCCGCGTCCGTCGTCATCTCCGGCGACGAGGCAGCCGTCGTGGAGGCGGCCGCGGTCCTGGCCGAGCAGGGTGCCAAGACTCGTCGTCTCACGGTCAGCCACGCCTTCCACTCGCCCCTCATGGACCCGATGCTGGACGACTTCGGCAAGGTCCTGAGCGGTCTGACCTTCCGTACGCCGCAGATCCCCGTCGTCTCCAACCTCACCGGGCGGACCGCCTCCGGCGACGACCTCACCACCCCCGACTACTGGCTCCGCCACATCCGCCAGGCCGTCCGCTTCCACGACACCCTCACCACCCTGCGGGCCGAGGGCGTCCTGACCTTCCTGGAGCTCGGGCCCGACCCCGTCCTCACCGCTCTCGGCGCGGACAGCGACAGCGCGGACGCCGCGTTCGTGTCCTCGCTGCGCCGCGACCGGGCCGAAACCACCGCTCTGGCACAGGCGTTGGGCGCCGTCCACGCGCGCGGCTTCGCCGTGGACTGGGAGGCGGTGTTCGCCGGACGCGGTGCGCGCAAGGTCGGCCTGCCCACGTACGCCTTCCAGCGCAAGCCGTACTGGCTGCCCTCCGACGCCGACTCGGCCGGTGCGGCGGCCGGGCACCCGCTGCTCGGCATGACCATGTCCCTGGCGGACTCCGGCAGCGTGGTCCTCAGCGGGCGGCTGTCGCTCACCGACCAGCCGTGGCTGAACGACCACGCGGTCCTGGGCACCGTCCTGTTCCCCGGCACCGGACTGGTCGAACTCGCCGCCCGGGCCGCCGCGGAGACCGGCCTCGCGGCGGTGGAGGAGCTGACCCTTGAGGCGCCGCTCGTGCTGCCCGCGACCGGCGGGCGCCAGGTGCAGTTGGTCGTCGACGCCCCGGACGCCGAGGGGCGGCGCGCGCTGCGCATCCACTCGCGCCCGGACGCCGACGCGGCCGGGGCGCTGTCCGGCGAGGACGCGCTCGGCGGCGAGGCGGGCCAGGAGTGGACCCGGCACGCCACGGGTGTGCTCGCCGACGACACCGCTCCCGCCGAGGGGGCGGAGCTGGTGGTGTGGCCGCCGTCCGGCGCCGAGCCGGTGGAACTGGACGGCTGGTACGAGACGCTGGCCCGCAAGGGCTTCGAGTACGGTCCGGCGTTCCAGGGCCTCAAGGCCGTCTGGCGGCGCGGCGACGAGGTCTTCGCCGAAGTCGCCCTCGACGAAGCCCAGGGCGAGGAGGCCGCACGGTACGGTCTGCACCCCGCGCTGCTCGACGCGGCGCTGCACGCCATCGAACTGGGCGCGCTCGCCGCCACCCCGGGCGAGACCCGGCTCCCCTTCGCCTTCACCGGCGTACGGCTGCACGCCACCGGCGCCCCCACCGCCCGTATCCGGCTCGCCCCCACCGGGCCCGGCTCGGTGTCGCTGGCCGTGGCCGACGTCGCCGGTCAGCCGGTCGCGACGGTGGAGTCGCTGTCGCTGCGGCCCGCCGACGCCGGTCAGCTCGCCGGGGCCGCCCCGGGCCTGCGCGACGCGCTGTTCACCCTCGGCTGGGTGCCGGTGAGCGCGACGGGCACGCAGGACGTGCCCGCGTACGCCGAGGTCGGCGACGCGCTCGCGGACATCCGCGAAGGCTCGGCGGCGGCGGTGCGCTTCACCGCCGAACCCGGGTCGCGGGCCCCGCAGTCGGTGCACGAGCTGACCCATCGCGCCCTGGCGGCCGTCCAGGAGTGGCTGGCCGAGGAGCGTACGGCCGACGCCCGGCTGGTCGCCGTCACCCACCGGGCTCTCGCGGCCGCCGACGGCGAGGATGTGGCCGATCTGGCGGGCGCCGCGGTGTGGGGTCTGCTGCGCTCGGCCCAGACCGAGAACCCGGGCCGGATCGTGCTGGTCGACCTCGACGAGGACAGTGCCGCCGACCCGGCCGCCGTACTGGCCGCCGCCGTCGCTTCGGGAGAGCCCCAACTCGCCGTACGCGAGGGCAAGTTGCTCGCCCCGCGGCTTCAGCGCGCCGCGGCGCAGGAGGAGCCGGTGGCCTGGGACCCGCAGGGCACCGTCCTGCTCTCCGGCGCCACCGGCGCCCTGGGCGTCCTCGTCGCCCGCCACCTCGTCGCCGAACACGGCGTGCGCCGCCTGCTGCTGACCAGCCGTCGCGGCGGGCAGGCGCCGGGGGCCGCCGAGCTGGCGGCGGAGCTGGCCGCGCTCGGCGCCGAGGCCACGTTCGCCGCGTGCGACGTGAGCGACCCGGCGGCCCTGAAGCAGACGCTGGCCGCGATCCCGGCGGCCCATCCCCTTCAGGCCGTGGTGCACGCGGCGGGCGTGGTGGACGACGGCGTCTTCGGCGCGCTGACCCCGCAGCGGGTGTCCGACGTGCTGCGGCCCAAGGCCGACGCCGCCTGGCACCTGCACGAGGCCACCGCCCACCTGGACCTCAAGGCGTTCGTCCTGTTCTCCTCCGTCGCCGGTACCTACGGCACGGCGGGCCAGGGCAGTTACGCGGCCGGCAACGCCTTCCTGGACGCGCTCGCCACCCACCGCCGCGCCCAGGGCCTCACGGCCACCTCACTCGCCTGGGGCCCCTGGGCCCAGGGCGGCATGGCCGCCCAGCTCGGCGCCGCCGACCAGGCCCGCCTGGCCCGCGCCGGTATGCGCGAGATCGCCCCCGAGCAGGGCCTGGCCCTGTTCGACGCCTCCCTCGCCCTGGACTCGGCGGTCGCCGTGCCGGTGGCGCTCGACACGGGCGCGCTGCGCGCGCTGGGCGACGAACTCCCGTACCTGATGCGGTCGTTGGTGCGTATCCCGGCCCGCCGGGCGGCCACCACCGCCACCGCGACCCCGCTCGCCCAGCAGCTGGCCGGGCGGAGCGCCGCCGAGCAGCACGACATCCTGCTGGAGCTGGTACGCGGCCAGATCGCCGCCGTACTCAGCTTCGAGGGCGCCGCGAGCGTCGACGCCCGGCGCGGCTTCAAGGACCTGGGCCTGGACTCGCTGACCGCCGTCGAACTGCGCAACCGGCTCGGCAAGGCGACCGGCCTGCGGCTGCCCGCGACGCTGGTCTTCGACTACCCGTCGGCCACCGCCGTCGCCGACCACCTCCTCCAGGAGCTCCAGGCGTCGCAGGCCCCGGCCCCGGCCGCCCGGCCCGCCGCGGCACCCGCCGCGCGCGACGCCGACGACCCGATCGCCATCGTCGGCATGGCCTGCCGCTACCCGGGCGGGGTGCGCTCGCCCGAGGACCTGTGGCAGCTCGTCATGGGCCGCACCGACGCGATCTCCGAGTTCCCGGCCGACCGGGGCTGGGACGTGGCGAACCTGTTCGACCCGGACCCGGACCGCCCCGGCACCTCGTACACCCGCGAGGGCGGGTTCCTGCACGACGTGGCCGACTTCGACGCCGAGTTCTTCGGTATCTCGCCGCGCGAGGCCCTCGCCATGGACCCGCAGCAGCGGCTGCTCCTGGAGACCTCCTGGGAGGCCCTGGAGCGCGCCGGGATCGACCCGGCGGCGCTGCGCGGCAGCGACACCGGGGTGTTCACCGGCGTCATGTACCACGACTACGTGAGCCGGCTCCCGGAGATGCCCGGCGACCTGGAAGGCTATCTGGGCACCGGCAACACCGGCAGTGTCAGCTCGGGCCGCATCTCGTACACCTTCGGCTTCGAGGGCCCGGCCGTGTCGGTGGACACCGCGTGCTCCTCGTCGCTGGTGGCGCTGCACCTGGCGATCCAGGCGCTGCGTTCGGGCGAGTGCTCGCTGGCCCTGGCGGGCGGCGTGACCGTGCTGTCGTCGCCGTTCACCTTCATCGAGTTCTCCCGCCAGCGGGCGCTGTCGCCGACCGGCCGCTCGCGGTCGTTCTCGGCGGACGCCGACGGCACCGGCTGGGCCGAGGGCGCGGGCATGCTGCTCGTGGAGCGGCTGTCCGACGCCCGGCGCCTGGGCCACAACGTCCTCGCGGTCGTACGCGGCTCCGCCGTCAACCAGGACGGCGCCTCCAACGGGCTCACCGCCCCCAACGGGCCCTCCCAGCAGCGCGTCATCAAGGCCGCGCTCGCCAGTGCCCGGCTCACCCCGGCCGACGTCGACGCGGTGGAGGCGCACGGCACCGGCACCCCGCTCGGCGATCCGATCGAGGCGCAGGCGCTGCAGGCGACGTACGGTCAGGAGCGCTCGGGCGAGGACCCGCTGTGGCTGGGCTCGGTGAAGTCGAACATCGGCCACACCCAGGCCGCCGCCGGCGCCGCCTCCGTCATCAAGATGGTGCAGGCGCTCCAGCACGGGGTGCTGCCCTCCACGCTGCACGCCGAGACGCCCTCGCGGATCGTCGACTGGGACGCGGGCGCGGTGGAGCTGCTGGCCGAGACCCGGCAGTGGCCCGAGACCGGACGGCCGCGCCGCGCGGGCGTCTCCTCCTTCGGCATCAGCGGCACCAACGCGCACGTCATCCTGGAGCAGGCCCCGGACGAGCCCGCGGCCGCCGCGGACGGCGAACCGGACGAGGCCGAGGCGTCCCGGACGCCGCTGACGCTGTCCGCCGCGACCCCGGCCGCACTGCGCGAGCAGGCCCGCCAGCTGGCCGCGCACCTGGCGCTGCGCCCGGAGCTGCGCCGCGCCGATGTGGCGCACGCGCTGGCCACCACCCGTGCGGCGCTGCCCCAGCGGGCCGCGGTGATCGGGGACGGCCTGGACGTCCTGGCGCGCGGCGAGTCGGCGCCGCAGGTGGTCACCGGCACGGCCCGCGAGTGGGGCCGCACCGTGTTCGTGCTGCCCGGCCAGGGCTCGCAGTGGCAGGGCATGGCGGTGGACCTGCTCGACTCCACCCCGGTCTTCGCCGACCGGCTGGCCGCCTGCGCGGCCGTGATCGAGAGGTACGTGCCGTGGCGCGTCGAGGACGTGCTGCGCGGCGGGCCCGAGGCCCCGTCGCTGGAGCGCATCGAGGTGCTCCAGCCGGTCCTGTTCGCCGTCAACGTCGCGCTGGCGGCGGTGTGGCAGGCCCACGGCATCCACCCCGACGCCGTCGTCGGCCACTCCCAGGGCGAGATCGCCGCCGCCCACCTGTCGGGCGCCCTCACCCTTGAGGACGCGGCCCGGATCGTCGTCGTCCGCTCGCGGATCTTCGCGGACGAGCTGACCGGGCACGGCGCCGTCGCCTCCCTCCAGATCACCGAGGACGCCCTCGCCCCGCACCTGGCCCCCTACGACGGCCGGCTGTGGATCGCGGGCGTCAACGGGCCCACCGCCCTCACCGTCGCCGGTGACAACGACGCGCTCGACGAGCTCGTCGCGGCGCTCACCGCCGAAGGCGTCCGGGCCAGGATCGTGCCCTCCACGGTCGCCTCGCACAGCCCCAAGGTGGAGCCCCTGCGCGAACAGCTCCTGTCCGCGCTCGACTTCGTCGTCCCGAGGAAGGCGGACCTGCCGCAGTACTCCACCGTCACCGGCGCCGTCCTGGACGGCAGTGAGCTGGGCGCCGAGTACTGGTACGAGAACTGCCGCCGCCCCGTCTCCTTCGCGCCCGCCGTGCAGGCCCTGCTGGACGCCGGGCACACCACGTTCATCGAGATGAGCGCGCACCCGGTGCTCGCCGCCGCCGTCGAGGAGATCGCCGACGCGGCGCAGGGCGAGGCCCTGGTGCTGGCCACCCTGCGCCGAGGCGAGGGCGGCCCGGTGCGGCTGAACACCTCGCTCGCCGAGGCCTGGGTGCGGGGTCTGCCGGTGCGCTGGCCGCTGCCCGCCCGCCCGCGCCGGGTGGACCTGCCCACCTACCCCTTCCAGCGCAAGCGCTACTGGGTGGAGGCCGCGGCCGCTCCCACGCAGGCCGCGGACGCGGTGGAGGCCGGCTTCTGGGAGGCCGTGGAGAACCACGACCTCACCGCCCTCGCGGCCACTCTGGGCCTGGCCGACGGGGAGCAGCTGGGCGCGGTGCTGCCCGCGCTGGCCGACTGGCGCAAGGGCCGGGCGGCCCGCTCGGCGGCCGACGCCTGGCGCTACAAGGCCGCCTGGCGGCCGGTGGCCGAAGCCACCCCGGCCCCGCTCTCGGGGACCTGGCTCCTTGTGGCCCCGCAGGGTCACGCGCAGGCGGCCGCGCTCGCCGACCGTACGGCCAGGGCCCTGGAGCTCCAGGGCGCCGAGGTGGCGCGCCTGGACGTCGACGCCGCCTGGGACCGCGGCGAACTCGCCCGCAGGATCGGCGAGTCGGCCGGGCAGGCACCGGCCGGTGTGGTGTCCTTGCTGGCCCTCGACGAGACGCCGTTCGGCGGACGTGAGGCGCTCACCACGGGCACCGCGGCCACCCTGCTGCTCCTCCAGGCGCTGGCCGACACCCCGGCCCCGCTGTGGGCCGTCACCCAGGGCGCCGTCACCACCGCGGGCACCGACCTGCCCACCGCCCCCGCGCAGGCCCAGGTGTGGGCGCTGGGCCGGACGGCCGCGGTGGAGCACCCCGACCGCTGGGGCGGACTCGTCGACCTGCCCGCCGACCCGGACGGCCGGGCGCTGGCCCGGCTGGCCGCGGCGGTGGCCGGCGGCGCGGACGAGGACCAGCTCGCGGTGCGCGGCGCCGGGACGCTGGCCCGCCGACTGGTGCGCGCCCCGCTGGCCGCGGCCGCGGTGCGGCCCGCCTGGAAGCCGCACGGCACGGTCCTGGTGACCGGCGGCACCCGCGGCATCGGCGCGCACACCGCGCGCCGCCTGGCCGAACTGGGCGCCGACCACCTGCTGCTGACCGCCCAGAGCGAGCCGGACCCGGCGCAGCAGGTCGCCCTGGAGGCCGAGTTCGCGGCCGCCGGGGTGCGGGTGAGCATCGCGGTCTGCGACGTGGCCGACCGCGACGCGCTGGCCGCGCTGCTGGCCTCGGTGCCCGCCGACGCCCCGCTGACCGCCGTCGTCCACACGGCGGGCGAGCTGGACGCGGCCACGCTCGGCGACCTCGGCCCGGACGGCCTGGAGCACGCCCTGCGCACCCGGACCCTGGGCGCCACCCACCTGGACGACCTGCTGTCCCACGCCGAGCTGGAGGCGTTCGTGCTGTTCTCCTCGCTCGCCGGAGTGTGGGGCAGCGCCACCCAGGGCGCCTACGGGGCCGCCAACGCCCACCTGGACGCGCTCGCCGCCCGGCGGCGCGGACGCGGACTGCCCGCCCTGTCCGTGGCCTGGGGGCCGTGGGCGGACGCGGGCGCGGGCCTGGACGACGCGGAGGCCGAGGAGGAGCGCCTGGCGCAGCTGCGCCGACGGGGCCTGGCCCCGCTCTCCTCGCGGCAGGCCGTCGGCGCGCTCGTCGACGCCCTGGCCCGCGACGAGGACACCCTGGTCGTGGCCGACGTGGACTGGGAGCGGTTCGCACCCGCCTTCACCGCCGTACGGAGCAGCCCGCTGCTGGCCGAACTGCCCGAGGCCGTACGGGCGCTGAGCGACGCCGGGCCGGACACCGCCGCCTCCACGGGCGCCGCGCAGGACCTCACCGAGCGGCTGGCCCAGCTCTCCCCGGCCGACCAGGAGCGGGCGCTGAGCGACCTGGTGCGCGCCGAGTCCGCCGTGGTGCTCGGGCACAGCGACAGCGAGGCGGTGGACGCCCTGCGCCCGCTGCAGGAGCTCGGCTTCGACTCGCTGGCCGCCGTGACCCTGCGCAACCGGCTGGGGGCGGCGACCGGGCTGAAGCTCCCGGCGACCCTCGTCTTCAACCACCCCACCCCGGCGGCCATCGCGGCGTTCCTGCGCGCCGAGCTGCTCCCGGAGCAGGCGCCGGTGTCGCTGGACGCCGAACTCGACCGGCTCCAGGAGGCGCTGGCGGGCAGCGCCCTCGCCGACGACGCCGCGGCCCGCGCCCTGGTCGCGGCCCGGCTGCGGCGCCTCCTGGAGGAGGTGTCCGACGAGCCGTCGGCCGCCGGGGCCCGCCTGGAGGTCGAGGACCAGCTCGCCGCCGCCTCCGACGACGACATCTTCAGCTTCATCGACAACGAGCTTGGACAGTGAGGACCCGATGACCACGGGAACAGCGTCTTCCGACGAGAACAAGCTGCGCACCTACCTCAAGCGGGTCACGGTCGAACTCGGCGAGGTCCGGGGGCGGCTGAAGGACCTTCAGGCGCGCGCCGACGACCCGGTGGCGATCGTGGCGATGAGCTGCCGGATGCCGGGCGGGGTGCGCTCGCCCGAGGACCTGTGGGACCTGGTCGCGGCGGGCAAGGACGCGCTGCGGGAGTTCCCCGAGGACCGGGGCTGGGACCTGGAGAACCTCTTCGACCCCGACCCCGACCGGCCGGGCACCTCGTATGTGCGCCACGGCGGTTTCATGCCGGAGGCCGGGGAGTTCGACGCCGCGTTCTTCGGCATCTCCGACGCCGAGGCCGTGGCCATGGACCCCCAGCACCGGCTGCTCCTCGAGACCACCTGGGAGGCGCTGGAGCGGGCCGGGATCGACCCGGCCTCGCTGCGCGGCAGCGACACCGCCGTCTACGCCGGGTGCAGCGTCGACGACTACACGATGCTGCTCGCCGACCCGCCCGAGGACGTGGCGGGCCACCGGCTGACCGGCGGCGGCAACGCGCTCGCCGCCCGCGTCTCGGGCGTCTTCGGCCTCACCGGCCCGTCGATGACCATCGACACCGCCTGCTCGTCGTCGCTGGTCGCGCTGCATCTGGCCGCGCAGGCGCTGCGCCAGGGCGAGTGCTCGCTCGCCCTGGTCAGCGGGGTGTCGGTGATCTCCACGCCGCAACTGTTCGTGGACTTCAGCCGCCAGCGGGGCCTGGCGCCCGACGGGCGGGTCAAGGCGTTCGCGGGCGCGGCCGACGGCACCGCGTGGTGCGACGCGGTGGGCACCTTGGTGGTGGAGCGGCTGTCCGACGCCCGCCGCCTGGGCCACAACGTCCTCGCGGTCGTACGCGGCTCCGCCGTCAACCAGGACGGCGCCTCCAACGGGCTGACCGCCCCCAACGGGCCCTCCCAGCAGCGCGTCATCCGCGCCGCCCTCAACAGCGGCGCCCTCTCGCCCGCCGAGGTCGACGCGGTGGAGGCGCACGGCACCGGCACCCGCCTGGGCGACCCGATCGAGGCGGAGGCGCTGCTCGCCACGTACGGGCAGGGCCGCCCGACCGACCGGCCGCTGCGGCTGGGCTCGGTGAAGTCCAACTTCGGCCACGCGGGCGCGGCGGCCGGGGTCACCGGCGTCATCAAGATGGTCCAGGCCATGGCGCACGGCGTGCTCCCGGCCACCTTGAACGTGGACGAGCCCACCCCGATGGTCGACTGGGAGGCGGGCGCGGTGCGGCTGCAGACCGAGAGCGGGCCCTGGCCGCGCACCGACCGCCCGCGCCGCGCCGCGGTCTCCGCGTTCGGCGTCAGCGGCACCAACGCGCATGTGATCCTCGAACAGGCCCCGCCGCGGCCCGCACCGGAGCCCGCCGCCCCCGAGGAGCCGTCCGCGCCGCAGGCCGCCTCGCCGCTGGTCCTGTCGGCGGCGAGCCCCACGGCGCTGCGCGAGCAGGCGCGGCGCCTCGCCGAGCACCTGGCGCTGAACCCCGGCGCGCGCCGCGCCGACCTCGCGCACGCCCTGGCCACCACCCGCGCGGCCCTGCGCCACCGGGCGGCCGTCCTGGACGGCCCCCTGCCCGCGGCCCTCGGCCTGCTGGCGAACGGCGAGACGGGGCCGGGCGTGCTCACCGGCACGGCCGCCGAGCCGGGCCGGGTGGCCCTGGTGCTGCCCGAGGACCCGGCCTCGCTGCTCGCCCCGGCGGCCCAACTGCTCGCGTCCTCCCCCGCGTTCGCCGCCCGGCTGCGCGGCGCCGCCGAGGCCGTCGAGGCCCTGGTGCCGTGGCGGGTCGAGGACGTGCTGCGCGGCGCGCCCGCGCCCACCACCGAAGAGGTCGAGGGGCCGGTCCTGTTCACCGTCGCGCTCGCCCTGGCGGGCCTGTGGCAGGACCACGGTGTCCCCGTGGAGACGGTCGCCGGACATCCGCTCGCCACCCGGGTCCTGGCCGGGGAGCTGGCCGTCGAGGACGCCGCCCGCGCGGTCGTCGCCGACGGCTTCGGCCCGGCCCGCCCGGCAGTCGGCGCGCTGCTCGCCGAGGGCTGCCGCACGTTCGTGCTGGCCGGTCCCGCCCCGGCTGTCGAGGAGGCGGCGGCCCTGGCCGGCGCGCTGGTGCTGCACGCGCTGCCGGCGGGCGAGGGACTGGCGCGGGCGTGGGTGGCCGGGCTCGCGGTGCGCTGGCCCGCGCCGCCCGCCGCGCGCCCGGTGGAGCTGCCGACGTACGCCTTCCAGCACAAGAAGTACTGGGTCGGGGCCCACAAGCCCGCCCCCGCCCCGAGCGGACCGGACGCCGACTTCTGGGCGGCCGTGGAGGACGACGACCCGGCGGCGCTGGCCCGGCTGCTCGGGGTCGGTGAGGCGGACGCCGTCGAGCCGGTCCTCGGCGCCCTCGCCCAGCTGCACGGCGAGGAGCGCAAGCACGCGGCCGTCGCCGACTGGCGCTACCGCACGGTGTGGCACCAGACCTCCGCTCCCGGCGGCGGAGCGCCCTCCGGCCGCTGGCTCCTGGTGCTCCCCCCGTCCCCCGCGGCCCCGGACGCCGACGTGTGGAGTACGGCGCTGGAGCGCGGCGGGGCGAGCGTGGCGCGGCTCACCGTCGCCCCCGGCACCGGCAAGGAGGAGCTGGCGGCACGGCTCGCCGACGTCCTGGAGTCGGGCCCGCTCACCGGCGTCGTCTCGGCGCTGGCGCTGGACGAGGCGCCGCACCCGGGGCACCCCGCCCTGCGGGCCGGGCTCACCGGCACGCTGAGCCTGGTGGGCGCACTGGCCCGGCTGGGCGCCGAGGTGCCGCTGTGGTCGCTGACCCGGGGCGCGGTCGCGGCGGCGCCCGGGGACACGGTCGCCTCCCCCGCGCAGGCCGCGGTGTGGGGGCTGGGGCTCGTCCTGGCCGAGGAGCACCCGCAGTTGTGGGGCGGCACCGTCGACCTGCCCGCCGACGACCCGGACGGCTCGGCCGCCACCTTGCTCGCCTCGGTGCTCACCGGCGGGGAGGACCGGGTCGCCCTGCGCGGCCCGGCGGTCCTCGCCCGGCGGGTGGTGCGGGCCCCGCTCGACCACCGTCCGCACGGGGGCCGGCGCCCGTACGGCACCGTCCTGGTCACCGGGGGCACCCGGGGCACCGGCCTCGCCGTCGCCCGGCACCTGGCGGCCTCCGGCGCGCGGCACCTCCTGCTGACCGCCGCGCAGGAGCCGGACGCGGCCGAACGCGCGCGCCTGCGGGACGCGTTCGCGGCGCTGGGCGCACGGGTGACGATCGCCCGCTGCGACTTCACCAACCTCGTCGAGGGCGCCCAGGTGCTGGCCGCGCTGCCCGGCGAGGAGCCGCTGACCGCGGTCTTCCACTGCGCCGAGGTGCTGGAGGAGAGCCCGCTCGACGACGTGGGCCTCGCCTCGCTGGAGCGGGTGGTGGGCGCCAAGGCGCGCGCGGCGGAGATCCTGGACGAGCTGAGCCGGGACATGGACCTGTCGGCGTTCGTGCTCTTCTCCTCCCTGGCCGGGAGCATGGGCGTCGGGGTGGGTCTGGGCGCGTTCGCCGCCGCCAACGCCCACCTGGACGCGCTCGCCCAGCGGCGGCGGGCGGCGGGACGGCCCGCCACGTCGGTGGCGTGGGGCGTGTGGGTGGAGGAGTTCGCCGATCCGGCCCGCGCCGCGCTGGAGCGGGCGCGCCACGAGCGGCTGCGCCGCCGTGGCATCCCGGCCATCGCCCCCGAGCACGCCCTGACCGTGCTCGACCAGGCCCTGGACGCGGGCGAGGACCTGCTGGCCGCCGAGATCGTGTGGCCCGACTACGTCCCGGCCACCGCCGCCGGACGCGGCCCGCTGTTCGCCGCGCTTCCGGAGGCGGCCGCGAGCAGGCCGGTGGCGGACGGCGGCGAGGCGGCGCGGCCGGGCGCCCTGGACGCGCTGGGCACCCTGGACGCCGAAGCCCGCGACAAGGCCCTGCTGGATGTCGTACGGGCCGAGATCGCCGGGGTCCTCGGCGTCGCGGAAGCGGACGCGGTGGACGCGGGGCGCGGCTTTTTGGAGCTGGGCATGGACTCGCTCACCACGGTCGAGCTGCGCAACCGGCTGACGGCCGCCACCGGCGTACGGCTGACGGTTCGTCAGATCTTCGACCAGCGCACCCCGCAGGCCCTCGCCGAGGCCCTCGCCGCCGCTCTGGGGCAGCCGCAAAAGAGCGCCGGGGAAGCCGCCGAGTCGATGCTGACCGGGCTCTTCCGAGCGGCCGTCCAGGACGGCCGGGCCGGGGAGTTCACCCGGCTGCTGGCCACCGCCGCCGACTTCCGGCCGCTCTTCCACGAGACGGGCCGGGCGCTGTCGGCCCCGGTGTCCCTGGCCAGCGGCGAGACGGGTCCCGCGCTGTTCTGCCTGCCCACGGTGCTGGCCACCTCCGGGCCCGAGCAGTTCGCCCGGCTCGCGGCCGGCTTCGAGGGGGCCCACGCCGTCTCGGCGCTGGCGCTGCCCGGTTTCCGCGACGGCGAGGAACTGCCCGCGACCCTGGGGGCGCTGGCCGCCTCGCTGGCCGCCTCGATCCGCGAGGCCGCCCCGCAGGGCCCGTACGCGCTGCTCGGCTACTCCTCCGGCGGGCTCCTCGCCCACTCGGTGGCGGCCCGCCTGGAGGCCGAGGGAGCCGGGCCCGCGGCGGTCGTGCTGCTCGACACCTTCCCCGTCGGGGGCGGCCGGCTGGAGGAGTTCGGGCCGGAGCTGCTGACGGCGATGGCCGGGCGGGCCGAGGTGACCGGCCTTGACGACGCCCGCCTGAGCGCCATGGGCGGCTATCTGCGGCTGCTGGCCGACTGGAGCCCCGAGCCGCTGGACGCGCCCGTCCTGCTGGTGCGGGCGGGCGACCACGGCTGGGGGGCCTCGGGCCCGGACCGGGCCGAACTGACCGCGCTCGCCACGGTCCTGGACGCGCCCGGCGACCACTTCACCCTCATCGAGGAGCACGCGCCGCACACGGCACGGGCGGTGCGGGAGTGGCTGGCGGCGCTGCCGGTCCCGGTACGGGCGTGAGGCGCCGCACCCCGGTGTCAGAGCCGGGGTGCGGGCAACGCGAAGGCTCCGGCCGGGGATACCGGCCGGAGCCTTCGCGTTGCCTACGGGGTGACGGCACCGAAGTGCCGTACGTCCGGGGGGTCCACCCGGGAGTGTCTGCCGCTGTCTGCACTGCGCGCACTACCTACACAGTGTTTAACTTTCATATGCAGTATAGGAATCATGCACCGTAGAGTGTCAAGCATGGGGATCCCACGGAAGAGCCGGCGCGAGCGCCTTCGGGCACACACGACCTCCCAGATCAAGGCGACGGCCCTCGACCACCTGGCCGGCGGGGGCTCGGGCGCCCTCTCGCTGCGCGCCATCGCCCGCGAGATGGGCATGACGGCCGGCGCCATCTACAGCTACTTCGACACCCGCGAGGCGCTGATCACCGCGCTGATCGCGGACCTCCACACGGCCCTGGCCGACCTCCTGGAGGCCGCCTGCCGCGGCGCCGCCCAAGAGGGCCCGGCCGCCGCGGTGTTCGCGCTCGGCCACGCCTACCGGGACTGGGGCATCTCCCACCCGCGCCACTTCCATCTGATCCACGGTCACCCCGCGGGCGAGGGGCAGCCGGTGCCGGAGGCCGCCCACCGGGCCCCCGCCCTGCTCACCGGCCTGGTGGCCGCGTGTCTGCGCCTGCGGGGCGCGCCGGAGCCCGCGGCGGGCACCCACCCGTACGGCTGGGAGGACTTCGAGCCCGGCTTCGTCGCCCGGGTGCGCGCCACCCACCCCGAGGCCTCTCCGGCGGCCCTGGCGGGCGCGCTGCGGCTGTGGGCGCGGATGCAGGGCCTGGTGTCGCTGGAGGTGTACGGGCACCTCGGCGCCCAGACCCGGCAGCCGAGCAAGCTCTTCCACGCCGAGATGCGCCAGTCCCTGCTGGCCCTGGGCGCCTGCTGAACCGTACGAAAAAAGGGGGAGGGGCTCCCGTCCCTCCCCCTCCCTCCGCCGGGCAAGGCGAAGCGCCCGGCCGGGAATCCCGGCCGGGCGCAGGCCCGGTGGACCGCTCGTGGAGCGGGCTCAGTCGAAGAAGCCGTGCAGCCGCGCGATGCGGCCGTCGCGCAGCAGCACGTAGTCCTTGCCGCTGGCGATCGGGGCACCGCCCTCGGGGGCGGCGTCCCAGGCGAACAGCACGACGTCGTGGTGGGCCTTGACCTCGCCCAGGGCGAAGATCAGCCCGGGGGCCTGCTGGCGGAAGGCCCGCAGATACCCCTCGATGCCTTCCCAGCCGACGACCTCGCCCATCGGGTCGGAGTAGATCGCGTCCTCGGTGAAGAGTGCGCTGACCCCGGCCCGGCGACGGGCGTCGTCGGTCTCGTTGAAGACCTCGATGTACTTCTTCAGAAGGTCGTTGACGGACACGCTCATGGCAAAACCCCTCGAAACGAAGAGGTGAGCGCGCGCACGACGCAGACAGCGTGGCAAAGAACGCGGTGATGGACCGTCACCGCAGCAGACATGATCGATTCTACCGGACCGCAAAGGGTCCTGGGCTAGTGCGCGGGGCCCAGCGTGACCGGGATCTCGCTGTAACTGCGCTGGGTGATGGCGCCGTTGGTCGGCGGGGCGGGGGTGAGCAGCTCGGGCGTGAACTGCCCGAACAGCACGTTGAGGCCCACCTCGGTGATCAGCTTGGCCACCGGGGCCGCCACGCAGTAGTGGATGCCGTGCCCGAAGCCGAGGTTGCGCGGGCCGGTGCGGGCCAGGTCCAGCGCGTCCGGGTTCTCGTAGACCTCGGGGTCGCGGTTGCCGGAGGCGAGCATGAGGTAGACCTCCTCGCCCGCCTTGACCTCGACGCCGCCCACCACGGTGTCCTCCAGGGCCATGCGCTCCACGAGCTGCACCGTGCCGTCGTAGCGCAGCAGTTCCTCCACCGAGCGGTCGGCGTGCTCCGGGTGCTCGACGTAGTAGGCACGCTGCTCGGGGTGGTTCATCAGGGCGACCGCCGAGAGCCCGAGCATCGCCTGCGGCGCGGCGAACCCGGCCAGGAAGATCATGGAGATGGTCAGCAGCAGCTCGGTGTCGGTGAGCCGGTCGCCGGCCTCCTCGGCCCGGATCAGATCGGTGACCAGGTCGTCCTCGCGCGGATTGGCCCGGCGGTCCGCGATGATCTCCAGGCCGATCTCCATGACGCCCTCGCGCACCGCGTGGCGCTGGCGGTCCTGCTCGGGGGTGAGGGTGAAGCCCGGGTCCAGGCCCCGGCCGCCGTCGCGGCCGAAGTCGATGCACCGCTGGGTGTACTCCTCGGGCACGCCGACCAGGCGGTTGACGGAGCGCACCGCGAGCGGGCGGCTGAACTCGACGGACAGGTCCACCGGCCCGTCGCCGTGCCGCTCGCGGGCCGCGGTGAGCAGTTCGACGGCTATCTCCTCGATGACCGGGCGCAGCCGCTGCACCACCCGGGGGGTGAAGGCGCGGTTGACCAGGGACCGCAGCCGGGTGTGGTCCGGCGGGTCCATCAGCATCAGGCCGTCCCCGGGGCCCTCGGGCGTGGGGAGTTTGGCGTCCTGCACGCCCAGGCCATCGCCGTGGCCCAGGCGCGGGTCGCGCAGCGCCTTGTTGACCTCCTTGTAGGTCATCACCGCGACACCGGCGTCGGTGCGGTGCACCGCCGCCTGCTCCCGCAGCCTGGCGTAGTTCTCGTACGGGTTCGCCAGGAACTCCGGGTTCAGCGGGTCGTACGGCAGGACCTGCGGCGGCTTGTTCTCTTCGGTCGGCGCGAGCATCTCGGTCATACGGGGCTCTCCTCGGGGACTCTCACGCGGGCAGCAGCTCGACGGGCAGGTCGAGCAGCACGGTGTGCTTGTTGTAGGGGGTGTGGATGGCGGGCCCGGCGGGCCGGATCCGGGCGACGCGGTCCAACAGCCGCTCCAGCAGCGGGCGCAGGGCGCGCCGGGCGGCGTCCGCGCCGGCGCAGTCGTGGACACCGGCGCCGAAGGACAGGTGCGGGTTGGGGTTCCTGCGTACGTCGAACGTGTCGGGGTCGGTGAAGACCGACTCGTCGCGGTTGGCCGACGGCCACCACAGGGTGACCTTGTCGCCCGCCCGGATCAGCTGGCCGTGCATCGCGACGTCGCGGGTCGCGGTGCGCCGGTTGTACGGGTTGGGCGGCGTCCAGCGCAGCAGTTCCTCGATGGCGCCGGGCACCAGCGAGCGGTCCTCGCGCAGCAGTTGCCACTGTTCGGGGTGCTCGGCGAGCGCGAGCAGGGCGGCGGCCAGCACGTTGCGCACCTGCTCGTAGCCGTGCATCAGCAGGACGAGGAAGTTGTGCTCGCGCTCGTGGGCGCTCAGCGGCGGCTCGCCGGAGCCGTGGGCGAGGTGGCCGTGGGCGAGCAGCGAGCCGAAGTCCTGGCCGGGCGTCTCCCGCTTGGCGGCCAGCAGGTCCTGGAAGTAGCGGGCCATGGTCATGAAGGTGGTGCGGGAGAAGTCGTCGGCCTGCCCGGTGCGGCGGTTGGCCAGGCCCACCACCCCGTGCACCCAGGTCAGCAGGCGGTCCCAGACGTCCTCGGGGGCGCCGAAGAGACCGGCGACGGCCCGCAGGGCGTACGGTTCGGCCAGTTCGTCGACGAGGTCGACGGTGCCGCGCGCGAGCACCGCGTCGACGAGCTCGGCGGCGTGGCCGCCCAGTTCGTCGTCGGCGACCAGCGAGGAGGGCCCCGTGAGCGACGGGGTGATCATGTCCTTGAACACCTGGTGGCGCGGGTCGTCCATCATCGGCAGCAGGACCCCGGCGTGGACGCCGATCTCCATGTCCTCCAGATGGGTGCCGCCGCCCTTGCGGCCGGGGCCGCCCTGGGCGGAGAACGCCGGGTCGGCGGCGACGGCCGCGATGTCGGCGTACCGGGTGAGCACCCAGAAGCCCTCGCCGTCGGTGCCGGTGGCGCCCGGCGGGTGGAACAGCAGGGGCGCCTCGCGGCGCAGCCGGGCGAACAGGGCGTAGGGCACGCCGTCGGTGAAGCGGGTGTGGTCGGTGAGGTCGAAGCCGTCGAGGACGCCGGGCAGTCCGGCGGTGACGGGGAGGGCGGTCACGAGTGGACCCTTTCTTTCGCGGGCCCCGCGGCGGGGTCCTGGGAGGGGCGGCCGGCCGCCAGCCAGGCGCGGCTGATCCCGGCGTAGTCGGGCACGTCGGAGCGTTCTTCGGCGCTCAGGCGCCGGATGAGCGAGGTGACACGGTGCAGGGCCGCCTCGGCGTACACGTCGGCGAGGTCCTGGGCGGGGCCGTCCCCTTCGCTCTGAGCGCGGCCCAGCACCGCGCAGAGCGCGAAGAGCTCGGTGGCGAGGCGGCCCACCAGGATCACCGCCTCCTCCTGCCCGGCCGGGTCCAGTCCCGCGGCCACGAGCCGGCGGCAGGCCAGGTAGAGCTCCGGGAAGACGCTGGCGGCGGCCCCCAGATGACGGCGGTTGGCCTCGCTGAGCCGGGTGCCGGAGATCTCGGGGGCCTGGAACGCGGCCGGGGCCCCGGCCTGGTGGCGGGCGAGCAGCATGCGCCCGGCGCGGTGGTCGTTGATGAAGTCGACGTTGCCGACGACGCGCAGGGTGCGCGCGTCGCGGTGGTAGCGCTCCACGGGGTGCGGCACGGCCCCCCGGCGGCGCTTGCTGCGCTCGGTCTCGATGCCCTCGCCGCCGAGCAGCGAGACGGTGCGGTCGCTGGCCCGCCAGCCGCGTTCGGCGGCCAGGTTCTTGGTGACGTACAGCTCGAAGGCCCGGTCCTTTGGGCCGCGCTCCAGCATGGTCCAGCGCACCGCGCTCTCCACGGCGAACTCGTCGGACAGGTTGGCGGCGATGATCCGCTGGATCTTGTCGTACTCGGCCAGCGGGCGTCCGTCGATACGGCGCCGGGCGACGAACTCGCCGGTGTACTCCAGGCAGTTGCGCAGCACCGCCAGGGCGCCCGCCGACGCGAACGCGGTGCGGCCGTAGGAGCCCTGGAGGGCGATGGCCCGGGGCAGGCGCATGGTGGCGTCGCCCAGCAGGGCGCGCTCGGCCGGGACCCGCGCGCCGGTGAGCCGGAACGACGCCGACAGGCCGTTGACGCCGATGAACTCGCTCGGCGAGATGACCTCGAAGCCGGGGGTGTCGGTGGGCAGGAAGAAGACGCCCGCCACGGGTCCGCCGGGGCCGGTGACGGTGGCGGAGACCCCGATGACGTCGGCCAGGTGCGCGTTGGCGATGAAGAGCTTCTCGCCGTCGAGCAGATAGGCCGAGCCGTCCTCGGTGAGGGTGGCGGTGGTGGCGGGCAGGGTGTTGTTCTGGCCCGCCGGGTCGGTGTCGCCGAAGCCGGAGATGGCGCCCGCCGCGCTGTGCGCGCTGAGGAAGTCGTACAGCGGGCCGGGCTCCAGGGCGGGCAGCAGCGCGCCGGCGGCGATGCCGTTCTGCACCAGCAGCATCTGCCCCACACCCATGGAGCGGCTGTCCGCCCGCGCCGCGAGCTGGACCAGGCCGTAGGGGGTCAGGCCCCGCCCCGAGGGGCCGCGCAGCTGGAAGAAGCCCCGGGCGCGGAGCTCCTCGACCAGTCCCTCGGGCCATACGCCCGTACGGTCCACCTCGTCGCCGTCGACCCGGGCGTCGACGAGCCCGCCGAGCTCCGCGAGGGCTTCGCGCTGGGCGGGCGGCTCCTCGGGGCCGGGCTCGGGGAAGTCGGCGAACAGCTCCCAGGGGAGGCGTCCCGAGGCGAGTCCCTCGATGAAGCTCCGCGGTGCGGCGGGCGGTTGCTGGGGCATGCGCTGCTCCTTGGCGGTGGTGGGGGGCGGGTGCGGGTCAGGCGGGCTGGTTGCCGTGCTTGCGCGAGGGCAGGTCGGCGTGCTTGGACCGCAGCATCGCCAGCGACCTGATCAGCACGGTGCGGGTGTCGGCCGGGTCGATCACGTCGTCCACCAGGCCGCGTTCGGCGGCGTGGTAGGGGTGCATGAGCTCCGCCTTGTACTCCGCGATCTTGTGCGCGCGCATCGTCTCGGGGTCGTCGGAGCCGTTGATCTCGCGGCGGAACACCACGTTGGCCGCGCCTTCGGCGCCCATCACCGCGATCTCGTTGCTCGGCCAGGCCAGCGACAGGTCGGCGCCGATGGACTGGGAGTCCATGACGATGTACGCGCCGCCGTAGGCCTTGCGCAGGATCAGCGAGATCCGCGGCACGGTGGCGTTGCAGTACGCGTACAGCAGCTTGGCGCCGTGCCGGATGATCCCGCCGTGCTCCTGGGCCACGCCCGGCAGGAAGCCGGGCACGTCCACCAGCGTGACCAGCGGGATGTTGAACGCGTCGCAGAACTGCACGAAGCGGGCCGCCTTCTCGGAGGCGGAGATGTCGAGCGCCCCGGCCATCGCCCGGGGCTGGTTGGCCACGACGGCGACGACCTGGCCGTCCAGGCGCGCCAGCGCGCACACCACGTTGAGCGCCCAGTCGGGGTGGACCTCGAAGTAGTCGCCCTCGTCGACGATCTCCTCGATGACGGCGCGCATGTCGTACGAGTCCTTCGCGGACAGCGGCACCAGGCCGGCCAGCGACTCGGTGCGGCGGTCGGCCCGGTCGCCCGAGGCGGCCGCGGGAGGCAGCTCGCGGTTGTTCGACGGCAGCAGCGAGAGCAGGTAGCGGACCTCCTCCAGGCAGGTCTCCTCGTCGTCGTAGGCGAAGGTGGCCACCCCCGAGGTCGCCGCGTGGACGTCGGCGCCGCCGAGCCCGTCCTGGCTGACCTCCTCGCCGGTGACGGTCCGCACCACGTCGGGCCCGGTGAGGAACATCTGCGAGGTGCCGCGGACCATGAAGACGAAGTCGGTCAGGGCGGGCGAGTAGGCGGCGCCGCCCGCGCACGGGCCGAGCATCACGGAGATCTGCGGGATGACGCCGGAGGCCCGCGTGTTGCGCTGGAAGATGCCGCCGTAGCCCGCAAGCGCCGTGACGCCCTCCTGGATACGGGCGCCCGCGCCGTCGTTGAGGGAGACCAGCGGGGCCCCGGCGGCCAGCGCCAGGTCCATCAGCTTGTGGATCTTGGCGGCGTGCGCCTCGCCGAGCGCGCCGCCGAAGATGCGGAAGTCGTGCGCGTAGACGAAGACCGTCCGGCCGTGGACGGTGCCCCAGCCGGTGACGACGCCGTCCGTGGACGGGCGGCGCTCCTCCATGCCGAAGCCGGTCGCGCGGTGCCTGCGCAGCCCCTCCACCTCGGTGAAGCTGTCCTTGTCCAGGAGCAGGCCGATGCGCTCGCGGGCGGTCAGTTTGCCCTTGGCGTGCTGGCGTTCGGTGGCCGCGGGGTCCGGGCCCTGGACGGCTGCCTCCTTGCGGCGGGCGAGTTCGGCGCGCAGGTCGGCGAAGGTGGGCTGGGGAGCCGGCGCGGGGGCCGGGACGGGTGCGGCCGGGGACGGGACGGGGGCCGTCCGGGCCGCCGGGACCGCGCCGACGAGGGTGCTGTGCATACCTGTTCCTTCTTCGTGGTCAGGCGGACGGGGTGAGCCGCCCGGCCCGCAGGCCGATGAGCAGGCTCTCCACCTGGTCCAGCCCCGCCGCGTCGGTGCCGGAGGCGGCGACGTAGCCGTCGGGGCGGACCAGGACGTAGCCGGTCGTGCCCCACCGGGTGTGGTGCTCGTGGGTGAGGGCCGCGCTGTGCGCCTGGGCCAGGCGCCGGCCGCGGCCGGCCAGGGCCGAACCGGCCGGGCGCCCCAGCGTCAGCAGACGAAAGCCCGTGCCGGCGCCGGGAGCGGCGGCGGGCACCCAGTGCGGGGCCCGCGCGCCGGGCTTGGGCAGGGCGCGGCCGGGCAGGCGCAGCGCAGCGCCGCGCCGCTCGGAGGCGGGCCGGTGCGCGGGCAGCAGCACCTCGGGGTAGCGCACCCGGCGTCCGGCGAGCAGCGGCACGAACCAGTTGCGCAGCACCCCGGTGGCGCCGAGCACCTTCCAGGAGGCGTTCTGCACCCGGGAGGCGGCCGGGCCGAGGGTGAACATCTTGATCAGCCGGTGGGTGGTGGTGACGATCTGCCGGGCGGCCTGCAGGCGCTCGGGCTCGTAGCTGTCCAGCAGGGCGGGCGCGTACTGGCCGTTGATGACGGCGGCCAGCTTCCACGCCAGGTTGTGGGCGTCCTGGAGCCCCAGGTTGAGGCCCTGGCCGCCGACCGGGGTGTGGGTGTGGGCGGCGTCGCCCACCAGGAACGCCCGGCCCCGGCGCATACCGGCGGCGATCCGCTCGGCGGTGGCGAAGGTGGCGAGGGTGTCCAGTTCGACGACCTTCAGCCCGCCGCCGGTGCGCTCGTCCAGGAGCTCCTGGACGGCCTCGGTGGTGAGCGGGAAGCCGGGGGCCAGCACGCCCGAGACGCGGACCCTGCCGCCGGGCATCGGGCCGAAGACGACCGAGCCCTTGGGGCCGAGGTGGTAGTGCAGGGTGCCGGGCTCGTAGTCGCCCTCGATACGGCCCTCGGCGAGCAGGAAGTCCAGCGGCAGCCGCACCCCGCCGAACTCGATGCCGAGCTGGTCGCGGACGACGCTGTGCACGCCGTCCGCGCCGACCAGCCAGTCGGCCTCGATCAGCTGCATGACGCCGTCGGGTCCCTCCGCCTTGACGCTCGCGCCGGAGTCGGTGAGCTCGACGGCGGTGACGCGCACGCCCCGCTCGACGCGTCCGCCCAGCCGCTCCAGGGCTTCCTCCAGGAGCTCCATGGTCTGCTCCTGGGGCAGCAGCAGCGGCTCGTTGCCGCCCAGCGGCACGGTCAGCACGCTGTCGCGCAGGTGGTACACGTTGCTGTGGACGCGCAGGCCCCGGCGCAGCGCCTCGTCCAGGACGCCGACGGTGCGCAGGACGTCGAGGCCGAGCGGCCACAGCTGCACGGCCCGGGAGCCGATGGCCCGGTCGGTGCGGGCCTCCAGGATCCGCACCGGGACCCCGAGCTGCATCAGTTCGCAGGCGAGCGCCAGGCCGCACGGCCCGGCTCCGACGATCAGAACGGGGGTGCTGCCGCTTTCGGATGCGGGCAGGGTGCTCTCGGTCATGCGGGCGTGCTCCTTCGTTCCGAGGATTGCGGGGCGGGCTCGGCGGGAGCCGGCAGCCAGGCCCGGACCAGCCGGGCGGTCGCGGGGGCGTGGTGGGTGAGCAGGGAGAAGCGGTCGCCCGGTGCCCGCACCGTGCGGTGCGCGGCGGGCCGGGATGCCCGGTCCGCGCGATCGGCGGTGCGCACCAGCAGGACGGGTGCGGCGGGAGCGGGCGCGGGCGGGCCGGTGAGCAGCGGGACGTAGGCGCCCAGCGCGGTCAGCCGCACTTCCCGGGCCGCCTCGGTCGCGGGCGGCGCGTCCAGGAACGGCCCGTGTTCGGCGGCGAGTTCGTCCTCGCTCAGCAGCGCCGTGTCCAGCAGGACGACACCGGCCACCGCGTCCCCGGCCGCCTCCAGGCGGGCCGCGGCGGCCCGCGCGAGCAGACCTGCGGCGCCGTGGCCGGCCAGCACGGCCGGTGCTCCCTGGGCCCGGCGGCGTACCGCCTCGGCGACGGCCGCGGCCAGCGCGTCCAGGCTCCCCGGCACGCGCTCGCCCGCCCGCAGGCCCGGCAGGCTGAGCGCGGTGACGTCGTACGCGCCCTCGAAGTGCGCGGCGAAGTCGGCGAACTGCTCCGGGCCCGCGGCGCCCAGCGGGCTCGGCAGGCAGAACAGCGCGACACCGCCGGGGCCGGAGGCGAGCGGGACCGCCTCGGGCAGGTCGCGCTCCTCGGGCACCTCCCCGAAGGAGGCGCGGTATCCGGCGGCGGCGGTCAGGAACCGCACGTACTCCCCCGCCCGGCCCTCCTTACGGGCCCGCGAGAACAGCGGGGCGAGCAGACCGGTCCCGGGCGCCTGCGGCGCGCCGGCGCCGGGCCGGGCCAGTTCGGCGGCGAGGTGGGCCGCCAGCGCGTGAGGGGTGCGCTGTTCGAGGATGGCGCGGACGGTCAGCCGGGCCCCGGTGGCGGCGGCGAGCCGGTTGCGCAGCTCGACCGTGGTGAGCGAGTCGAGGCCGAGCTCCAGGAACATCAGGGCCGGATCGAGCGAGGCGGCGTCCGCGTGGCCGAGGACCGCGGCGATCTCGCGGCAGACCAGGGCGAGTACCTCGCGGTGCAGCTCGGCCGGGGCGAGCCGGGCGAGCGAGGCGCGCAGCGCGGCCGGTGCGGGCCCCTCCTGCGGCGCGGCGCCGGACGCGGCCGCCGCGCGGCGCGGCGCGGGCGCGGCTCCGGGGAGCTCGGCGAGCAGCGCCGCCGGCACCGCCGGGCCGAGCGCGGCGAGATGGCGGTGCCAGTCGGCGTCGGCGACCAGGGCCGCGCTGTCGCCGCGCCGCAGGATCTCCTCCAGGGCGGCCGACGCCAGTTCGGGGTCGAGGGGGCGGACGGCGCCGGGCTCCTCCCGTACGGGAGTGCGGTCCTCGGCCCACGGGCCCCAGGTCACCGAGGCGGCGGGCAGCCCCTCGGCGGCGCGGTGCGCGGCGAGCGCGTCGAAGTAGGCGTTGCCTGCCGCGTGCCCGCCGCCGAGCGCCCCGTCGAGCGTGGCGAACAGGACGAACGCGGTGAGCGGCAGGCCGCGGGTGAGGTCGTGCAGATGCCAGGCGGCGGCCGCCTCGGCCGCGAGCAGCCGGGCGTGCTCCTCGGGGCCGGTGGCCGTCGGCTCCGCGCCGCGCGCGGCGCCGGTGTGCACGACGGTCCTCAGCTCCAGGCCTTCGGGCACCGCCGCGAGGGCGCGGGCCAGTGCCCCGGGGGCGGCCGGGTCGGCCTCGACGAGTGTCACCCCGGCGCCGAGGGCGGCGAGTTCGGCGACCAGCGCGGCGCTGCGCCGCGTATCGGGCAGCTGCGCCTCGGTCAGCACCAGGTGCCGCGCGCCCGCCCGGGCCAGCCAGCGGGCCACGTGCGGGCCGGGGCCGGTGAGGCCGCCGGTGACCAGCGCCGCGCCGTCGGTGGACCAGGCCTCGCCGGGCGCCGCCGGGGCGTCGGCGCGCACCAGTCGGCGGGCCAGGACACCGGTGGCGCGCACGGCCAGTTCCCGTTCGCCGTCCGGGTCGCCGGAGGCGGCCAGCAGCAGGGCGAGCCGGGTGCCGGTCCGCTCGTCCAGATGCGCCGGAAGGTCGATCAGGCCGCCCCGCAGCGCCGGGTTCTCCCGTACCGCCGCGCGGGCCAGGTCCCACAGCTGGGCCTGGGCGGGCCCGGCCACCGCGTCGCGCGGGCCGGTGGTGACGGCGCCCTGGGTGAGCGTCCACACGGGCGCTGCGGCGCCGAGCGCGGCGAGGGCGCGCAGCAGGACGGCGGTCGTGCCCACCCCGCCCTCGTGCGGGTCGCCGGGCGTGGTCGCCAGCTCCACCACACCAGTGGCGCCCGCCGCGTCCGCCCGGGCGAGCCGCGCGGCCAGCAGCTCGGCGTCGGCGTTCTCGGGGTCGTTCTCGACGCGCCGCACGCGGGCGCCGTGCCGGGCCAGCGCGGCCTCGACCGCGTCCGCCGCGCTGTCGCCGCTGCGGGTGACGAGCAGCCAGTCGCCGGACAGGAGCGCGTCGTCGGGCTCGGGCAGCGGCCGCCACACGGCCCGGTGGTGCCAGGAGGACAGGGCCGTACGGATACGGCGGCCGCGGCGCCAGGTGGCCAGCGCGGGCAGCAGCTCGCGCAGCGCTCCGGCCCGCCCGGCGCCGCCCAGGCGCAGCGCCTGGGCGGCGCCGGGCGCGTCCCCGCTGTCGACCGCCTCCCACAGCGCGTTCAGCGCGGGCCCCTGCGCCCGGGTGCGGGCGCTGTCGGCGGCCTCGGGCAGGAACCAGTAGCGCTTGCGCTGGAACGGGTAGGTGGGCAGGTCGATCCGGTGGGCGGCGGTGCCGGTGAACTCGGTGCTCCAGTCCACCGGCAGGCCCCGCACCCACGCCTCGGCGAGCGAGGCGTGCAGCCGGTCGAGTCCGCCCTGGCCCCTGCGGAGCGTGGCGAGCGCGGTGATCCGGGCGCCGGCCGCCTCGGCGCTCTCCTCGGCGGCGGTGGTGAGCACCGGGTGTGCGCTGACCTCGATGAACGTGGTGTGCCCGGCGGCCAGCAGGGTGTGCATGGCCGGGGCGAAGGAGACGGGGCGGCGGCAGTTCTCGTACCAGTACTCGGCGCCCAGCTCGGTGCCGTCCAGGACGGTGCCCAGGGCCGTCGAGTACTGCGGCAGCGCGGCCTTGGTGGGGGTGACGAAGTCGAGCTCGGCCAGCAGGCGTTCGCGCAGCGGCTCCACCTTGGGGCTGTGGGAGGCGACCGTGGAGGGCACGATGCGCGCCCGTATCCCTTCGGCGGTCACCGCCGCGACGAGCTCTTCGAGGGCGTCGTTGTCGCCCGCGACGGTGACGGCGGTGGGGCCGTTGACACCCGCGGTCCACAGCCGGCCGGGGTAGGCCTCAAGGCGGCGCGCGAGCTCGTCCTCGCCCATCTGGAGGGAGGCGACGGCGCCGTGCCCGGTCAGCTCCTCGGCGAACAGCCGCGAGCGCACCAGGATGACGCGGACGGCGTCCTCCAGGGTGAGCGATCCGGCGACGTGGGCGGCGGCGACCTCGCCCTGGGAGTGGCCGACGACGGCGTCGGGGTGGATGCCGCGCGCCTGCCACACGGCGGCGAGCGCGATGTTGACGGCGAACAGGACCGGCTGGAGCACCTCGATGCGCTCCAGCGCGGCCGCGTCGCCGAGCGCCCGGGCCGGGTCCCAGTCGACGTGGCGGCGCAGCACCCGCGCGCACTCCTCGAAGCGGCCTTGGAACACCGGGTCGGCGGCGAGGAGTTCGCGGGCCATGCCGACCCACTGGCTGCCCTGGCCGGGGAAGACGAACACGGTCTTGCCGTGGCCGCGCCCGGCCCCGCCCCCCTTGACGACCTGGGGGGAGGCGGCGCCCCTGGCGAGCGCGTCCAGGCCCGCGGTGAGCTCGGCCCGGTCCGCGCCGAGGACGACCGCGCGATGGCCGAGCGCGGAGCGGGTGACGGCCAGCGACAGGGCGACGTCCGCCGCGGCGGGCTCCTGCCCGGTGGCCAGGAAGGCGCGCAGCCGCGCGGCCTGGGCGCGCAACGCGCCCTCCCCCGCGCCCGACAGGACGAACGGCAGGACCGCCGGGAGCGCCCGGGAGGCCTCCTGCGGCTCGGACTGGGGCTCGGGCTGCGGCTCGGACTGGGGCTCCGGCTCGGGGGCCTGCTCCAGGATGACGTGGGCGTGGGTGCCGGTGATCCCGGAGGCGGACACGCCCGCGCGGCGCGGACGCCCGGTCTCGGGCCACGGTGTCCTGCGGGTCAGCAGCTCCAGCGGGCCGCCGTCCCAGTCGATGTGCGGGGACGGTGTGCCGGTGTGCAGCGTCGCCGGGAGCTCACCGTGGCGCAGCGCCATCACCGTACGGACGATGCCCGCCAGACCGGCGGCGGCCAGGGTGTGTCCGAGCTGGGACTTGACGGTGCCGACCAGCAGCGGCCGGTCCTCCTGGCGGCCCTTGCCGTACGCCGCGGCGAGCGCCGCCGCCTCGGCCAGGTCCCCGGCCAGGGTGCCCTCGCCATGCGCCTCCACCGCGTCCACGTCGGACGGGGCGAGACCGGCGTCGGCCAGGGCCTGTTCGATGACGCGGCGCCGGGCGCGGCGGCCCGGGACGCCCCCGCTGTTGCCCTCCTGGTGGACGGCGGTGCCGCGGACCACGGCCAGCACGGGGTGGCCCAGGCGCCGGGCCTCGGAGAGCCGTTCGACGACCAGGACGCCCACACCCTCGGCCAGGGCCGTGCCGTCGGCCCCGGCGCCGAACGCCTTGATGCGCCCGTCCGGGCTGAGGGCCCCGCGCCGCCCGAAGTCGGTGAAGCTGTCGGGGGTCGCCAGCACGGTCGCGCCGCCGACCAGGGCGAGCGAGCACTCGCGGCGGCGCAGCGAGCGCACCGCCATGTGCAGCGCGACCAGCGAGGTGGAGCAGGCGGTGTCGACGGTGACCGCCGGGCCCTCCATGCCCAGAATGTACGAGAGCCGGCCGGACAGGACGCTGCCCGCCAGGCCCGTCAGCCGGTAGGGCTCGATCTCGTCGCTGGGGTCGGCGAGCACCAGGCCGTAGTCCTCGGTGACGCGCCCCGCGAAGATGCCGGTGCTGCTGCCCTTGAGCGCCCTCGGGTCGATCCCGGCGCGCTCCAGGGCCTCCCAGGAGGTCTCCAGGAACAGCCTTTGCTGCGGGTCCATGGCGAGGGCCTCGCGCGGCGAGATACCGAAGAACTCGGCGTCGAAGTCGGCCGCGTCGTGCAGGAACCCGCCCACCCGCACCCCGCCCGCGCCGTCCTCGGGCCGGGTCCAGCCCCGGTCGGCGGGGAAGGCGCTGCCCGCTTCCCGGCCGTCGAGCAGGAAGTCCCACAGGTCCTCGGGCGAGCGCACCCCGCCGGGGAAGCGGCAGGCCATGGAGACGACGGCCATCGGCTCGGACCGGTCGGCCTCCGCCTCCTTCAGCCGCCTGCGCGAGTCGTGCAGTTCGACCGTGGCGCGCTTGAGGTAGTCCCTCAGCTTCTGTTCGTCCGACATGTGCTCCGTGGTCCTTCCCGGCGATGTGGGGCTACGAGGGGTGGTGCGCGGCCGTCCGTCACGCGCCGCGGCTCAGAGCCTGTCTTTGAACCCCCGCCGTCCGCCCGGAGGGCGGGCGCAGCGGCGGTCGGTGCGTGCGATCGGGGCGCAGGCGGGAGTTCACAGCAGGGCTCTCAGGGCTCGATGCCCTCGCGCGCCATACGGATCAGCTCCTCGACGTCCATGGCGTCGATGAGGTCCGGCTCGACGGCCTCCGCCTCGCTGTGCGGCGCGGAGGCGGCCGGGTCGGGCCCGTCCGCCTCCTCGTCCTGGGCGGGGAACAGCTCGGCGGCCAGGTGCCCGGCCAGTCCTGCCGGGGTGGGGAAGTTGAAGACGACGGTGGCGGGCAGCCGCAGGCCGGTCGCCTTGCCGAGCCGGTTGCGCAGTTCGACGGCGGTCAGCGAGTCCAGGCCCAGGTCCTTGAACCCCTTGACGGCGTCGACGCCGTCGGCGGAGTCATAGTCGAGCGCGGCCGCGAGCTCGGTGCGGACCAGGTCGAGCACGGCCTTCTCCCGCTCCGCCGCCGCCAGCGGCGCCAGGCGTTCGGCGAGGCTCCGGCCGGGCGCGGTGGCGTCCGCGCCGCCCGCCGCGGCCGCCGCCCGCCGTACCGGGACGCGGACCAGGCCGCGCAGCAGGTGCGGGAGTTCGGCGCCCCGGGCGCGCAGCACCTTCGTGTCGTACAGGACGGGCGCCAGCGCGGGCGCCTCCAGGGCGAGCGCGGTGTCGAACAGGGCAAGGCCCCGCTCGGGCTCGATCGCGCTCATCCCGGCCCGGGCGAAGCGTGCCTGGTCGGCGGCGCCGAGCTGGGCGGCCATGCCGCCCTGGGCCCAGGGGCCCCAGGCGAGCGCGGTGGCCGTGAGGCCCTGGGCGCGGCGGTGGGCGGCGAGCGCGTCCAGGAAGGCGTTGCCCGCCGCGTAGTTGGCCTGTCCGGCGCCGCCGACCCAGCCCTGGATCGAGGAGAACAGGACGAACGCCTTGAGGTCCAGGTGGGCGGTGGCCTCGTGCAGATGCCAGGCGGCGTCGGCCTTGGGCCGCAGCACCAGGTCGAGGCTGTCCGGGGTGAGCGCCCCGAAGGTCGCGTCGTCCAGGACGCCGGCGATGTGGACGACCCCGCTGACCGACCGGTCGGCGGGCACCCGGGCGAGGACCGCCGCCACGGCGGCCCCGTCGGCGGTGTCGCAGGCCGCGAACTCGGCGCGGGCGCCCAGTCCGGCCAGTTCCGCCGCGAGTTCACCGGCCCCGGCGGCGTCCGCGCCCCGGCGGCTGACGAGCAGCAGATCGCGTACGCCGTACGCGGTGACCAGGTGGCGGACGAAGAGGCCGCCGAGCGCTCCGGTGGCGCCGGTCACCAGCACGGTGCCGTCGCCGAACCGCGCCCCGGGATCCCTCTCCTCGGTTGCGGCCTCGGCCCGTGCGAGCCGCGGCACCAGCGCCGCCCCGCCCCGTACCGCGAGTTGGGGCTCGCCCGAGGCGACCGCGCCGGCGAGCGCCGCCCAGGACTCGCGGGTCCCGTCCACATCGGCGAGGACGATCCGGTCCGGGTTCTCGGTCTGGGCCGAGCGCAGCAGGCCCCATACGGCGGCCGACGGCAGGTCGGTGACCTCGTCGCCGTCCAGCGCGGCGACCGCCCCCGAGGTGGCGACGACCAGGCGGCCGCCCTCGAAGCGTTCCTGTGCCAGCCAGTCCTGCACCGAGGCAAGTACCCGGCGCGTCGTCTCGTGGACCGCGTCGACCACGTCGCCGCCCGGGGCGGCCGTGAGCGGCAGCAGCAGGACGTCCGGCGCCGCCTCGACGGCGGCCAGGCGGTCGGCCGCGTTCGCGTCCAGGCCCTCGGGCGCCGTACCCAGAACCGTCCAGCGCTGCTCGGCACCGGCCCGTACGGACGGCTCAAGGGCACGCCAGTCCACCCGGAACAGCCCGTCCTCGGCGGCGCGGGCGGCCCGCAGCCGGGCCCGGGAGACGGGTCGGCGGTGCAGGGCCTCGACGGTCGCGACGGGGTTGCCCGCCGCGTCGGCCACATCGATGGAGACCGCGTCGGACGCGGTCGCGGTGAGCCGGACGCGGGCGGCGGAGGCGCCGGTGGCGTGGAGGTGGATGCCGGTGAAGGCGAAGGGGAGGTGGGTCTCGTCGGGGGTGGCGGGGAGGGCGCCGAGCTCGATGGCGTGCAGGGCGGCGTCGAGCAGCGCGGGATGCAGACCGTACCGTGCGGCCTGTTCGCCCTGTGCGTCGTCGAGGGCGACTTCGGCGAAGACCTCGTCACCGCGCCGCCAGACGGCCTTGAGGCCCTGGAACACGGGGCCGTACTCGAAGCCCTGGTCCGCCAGCGCCTCGTACCGGCCCGCCAGGTCGACGGCCTGCGCGCCCTGCGGCGGCCAGTCGCCGCCCAGTGCGGCGGCCGCGGCGGGTACCGCGTCGGCGGCGGGCGCGGGGGCGAGCACACCCGCCGCGTGGCGCGTCCACTCGCCCTCGTCGCCGTCCTCGGCCCGGGAGTGGACGGCGACGGACCGGCGGCCCGACTCGTCCTCCTCCTCGACGACGACCTGGAGCTGGACGCCGCCGGTCGCGGGCAGCACGAGCGGCGCCTCCAGCATCAGCTCCTCAAGGACACCGCTGCCGACCTGGTCCCCCGCGCGGATCGCGAGTTCGACCAGTCCGGTGCCGGGGAACAGGACGGTGCCCAGGACCGCGTGGTCGGCCAGCCACGGCTGGGCGGCCATGGACAGCCGCCCGGTGAGCAGGGCGCCGTCGCGCCCGGCGAGCGGCACGGCGGCGCCGAGCAGCGGATGCCCGGTCGCGCCCAGCCCGAGCCCGGCGGCGTCGGCCGCCTGGGGGGCTGCCGGGAGGTACCAGTACCGCTTGTGCTGGAAGGCGTACGTGGGCAGTTCGACCTTCCGCGCGCCGCGCCCGGCGAAGACGGCGGGCCACTGCGGCGAGAGGCCGCGGGTGTGCAGCGCGGCCACCGCGCGCCACAGGGAGGCCGGTTCGGCCGCGTCGCGGCGGAGCGCCGGGACCAGCAGCACGTCGTCGTCCGCGTCGGCGAGCGACTCGGCGCCGAGGGCGGTGAGGACGGGGTGGGGGCCGAGTTCCAGGAAGGTGCGGGTGCCCTGGGTGTGGAGGGTGGTGAGGGTGTCGTGGAAGCGGACGGCTTCGCGGATGTGGCGGAGCCAGTAGTGGGGGGTGGACAGGTCGTCGCCGGTGGCGAGTTCGCCGGTGAGGTTGGAGACGACGGGGGTGTGGGGGGTGTGGAAGGTGAGGGTGTCGAGGACCTTCTCGAAGTCGTCGAGCATCGGGTCCATGAGGGGCGAGTGGAAGGCGTGGCTGACGTTGAGCCGTCGGGTCTTGACGCCCAGTTCCTCCAGGTGGGCGGCGGCCTTGAGGGCGTCCGCCTCGGCGCCGGAGATGACGACGGCGGTGAGGGTGTTCACGGCCGCGATCGCCACGGTGTCACCGGTGCCGGTGGCGGCGAGGGCGTCGGTGACCTGTTCCTCGGTGGCGCGGATGGAGATCATGGTGCCGCCGGTGGGGAGGTTGTTCATGAGGCGGGCGCGGGCGGTGATGAGGGTGGTGGCGTCGGGGAGGGTGAGGACGCCTGCGGCGTGGGCGGCGACGACTTCGCCGACGGAGTGTCCGGCGAGGTGGGTGGGGTTGAGGCCCCAGGCGGTGGTCTGGCGGTAGAGGGCGGTTTCCAGGGCGAACAGGGTGGTCTGTGTGAAGACCGTCTGGTCCAGGGCCTGGGCGTGGGGGGTTTCGGGTTCGGCGAACATGAGGTCGCGCAGGGAGGCGGCGTCGACCTCGGCCAGCTCGGCGGCGAGTTCGGCGTCGAGCAGGGCCAGGGTCTCGTCGAGCGCGTTACGGAAGGCGGGGTGCGTGGCGTAGAGCTCGCGTCCCATTCCGGGGCGCTGGCTGCCCTGCCCGGTGAACAGCACCGCGAGCCCACCGCCCGACGCGGTGACGCGGCCCGTCACGACCCGGCCGCTCTCCTCACCGGCGGCGAGCGCGGCGAGCCCCGACAGCAGCTCCTCGCGGTCGGCGGCGGTCACCACGGCCCGGTGCTCCAGCGCCGCCCGGGTCGTGGCCAGCGAATAGCCGACCTCCACCGGTCCGAGAGCGGGGCGCTCGGCCAGGAACTCGCCCAGCCGGGCGGCCTGTCCGCGCAGCGCCTCGGGGCTGCGCGCCGACACCACGACCGGCACGGCACCCGAGGCGTCGGCCTCGGCCATGTCCTCCGCCTGGGTCTCCACCGCACTCTCCAGAACCACATGGGCGTTGGTGCCACTGATGCCGAAGGAGGAGACACCGGCGCGGCGCGGCCGTCCGGTCCGCGGCCAGTCGCGCGCCTCGGCCAGCAGCTCGACGGCGCCCGCCTCCCAGTCGATGTACGGGGAACGGTCCTGCGCGTGCAGCGTCGACGGCAGCACACCGTGACGCATCGCCATGACCATCTTGATGATGCCGCTGACACCGGCTGCGGCCTGGGTGTGGCCGAGGTTGGACTTGAGCGACCCCAGCCACAGCGGGTCCCGGCCGTCGCGGCCCTGCCCGTACGTGGCCAGCAGCGCATGGGCCTCGATGGGGTCGCCGAGGCGGGTGCCGGTGCCGTGGGCCTCGACGGCGTCGACGTCGGCGGGGCTGAGCCGGGCGTCGGCGAGCGCGGCCTTGATGACGCGCTGCTGGGAGGGCCCGTTGGGGGCGGTCAGGCCGTTGGAGGCACCGTCCTGGTTCACCGCCGTGCCGCGTACCACCGCGAGGATGTCGTGGCCCAGGCGCTCAGCGTCCGACAACCGCTCCACGAGCAGCACACCCGCGCCTTCGGCCCAGCCGGTCCCGTCGGCGTCCGCCGAGAACGAGCGGCAGCGCCCGTCCTCGGACAGACCACCCTGGCGGGAGAACTCCACGAAGGTGCCGGGAGTCGACATGACGGTCACACCACCGGCCAGCGCCACATCGCACTCACCACGCCGCAGCGCCTGCACCGCCAAGTGCAGCGCCACCAGCGACGACGAACAGGCCGTGTCGACCGTCACCGCCGGACCCTCGAAACCGAAGGTGTACGACACACGGCCCGACAGCACGCTGCTGGCGCCGCCGGTCATGTGCTGGCCCTCCAGCGGGTCGGGGCCGCCGCCCGGGGCGGTGCGGTCGGGGAACATGAAGGTGCCCGCGTAGACGCCGGTGTTGGAGCCGCGCAGGGCGGCCGGGTCGATCCCGGCCCGCTCGATCGCCTCCCAGGAGGTCTCAAGCAGCAGCCGCTGCTGCGGGTCCATCGCCAGGGCCTCGCGCGGCGAGATCCCGAAGAACTCCGCGTCGAACTCCGCCGCCTCGTGCAGGAACCCGCCCTGACGCGTATACGACGTACCCGCAACCGACCGGTCCGGGTTGTAGATGCCCTCCACATCCCAGCCACGGTCCGTCGGGAAGCCGCCGATGACGTCGCGGCCCTCGGCGACGAGCTCCCACAGGGCCTGGGGGGAGTCGACGCCGCCCGGAAGGCGGCAGGCCATGCCCACGATGGCGATCGGCTCGTCGTCCCGCTCCCGGCCGGGCCGGGCCGCGGCCACGTCGGCGAGGGCGTCCTCGCCGAGGTGGCGGATCAGGGCGTCGGGGGTGGGGTGGTCGAAGACGAGGGTGGAGGGCAGGGCGACTCCGGCGGCCTCGGTGAGCAGGTCGCGGAGCTCGACGGCGGCCAGCGAGTCGAAGCCGAGGTCCTTGAACGTACGGTCCCGCTCGACGCGTTCGGCCGTGCCGTGGCCGAGCACCGCGGCCACCTGGGTCAGCACGAGGTCGGCCAGCGCGCGCTCGCGCTCCGCGGCGGGCAGGGCGGCGAGCCGCTCGCGCAGGGCGTCGGCGGGCGTGGTGGCAGCGGGCTCGGCGGCGGCCGGGGCCCGGTCCGCGGTGGGAGCGGCGGGGACGGCGCCCGGGGCCGCAGCAGGCGCACCGGTGCCCGCGCCGAGCCAGTGGCTCTCGCGCTGGAAGGCGTAGGTGGGCAGGGGGACGCGCTGTCCGCCCGTACCCTCCAGGAACCGCTCCCAGTCGACGGGCACCCCGCGTACATGCAGATGCGCGACCGCCGCCGCGAGGGTGTCCGGCTCGGGGCGTCCGGCGCGGGCGGTGGGCAGGAACACCGCGTCGGCGCCCACGCAGTCGCGGCCCATGGTGGCGAGCACCGCGTCCGGGCCGACTTCGAGGTGCACGGTGACGCCCCGCTCCTCCAGGGCGCGCACGCCGTCGAGGAAGCGCACGCCCTCGCGGGCGTGGCGCACCCAGTGCTCCGGGTCGAGCAGTTCGTCGGGGGTGACCGCGCGGCCGGTGAGGTTGGAGACGACCGGCAGCTCGGGGCGGTGGTAGGTCAGGCCGCGCGCGACCTCGCGGAAGGCGTCGAGCATGCCCTCCATGTGCGGCGAGTGGAAGGCGTGGCTGACCCGCAGGCGCTTGGTCTTGCGGCCGCGCGCCCGCCACGTCCCGGCGAGGGCCAGGACGGCGTCCTCGTCCCCGGCCAGGACGGTGGCGGCGGGGCCGTTGAGCGCGGCGATCTCCACGCGCCCGGTGAACCCGGCCAGCTCCGGGGCAAGTTCGGCCTCCGAGGCCTGGACGGAGACCATGGCGCCGCCCTCGGGCAGGGCCTGCATCAGCCGGCCGCGCGCGGCGACCAGGGCGGCAGCGTCGGCCAGGGACAGGACACCGGCGGCGTGCGCGGCGGTGAGCTCGCCGATCGAGTGGCCGAGCAGGGCGTCGGGGGTGATGCCCCAGTGCCGCAACAGCCGGTACAGGGCGCTCTCGTACGCGAACAGCGCGGCCTGGGTGTGGACGGTCTGGTCGAGCAAGGCGGCGTCGGGCGCCTCGGGGCCCGCGAGGACCAGCTCGCGCACCGACCGGTCGAGGTGGGTGTCCAGCTCGCGGCAGGCGGCGTCGAAGGCGTCGGCGAAGACGGGGTGGGCGGCGTGCAGGGCGGCGCCCATGCCGGGCCGCTGGCTGCCCTGGCCGGTGAAGAGGAAGGCGAGGCCGGGCGCGCCCGGTGCGGCGGCGGCCCGTACGACGCGTGCGGAGGTGCGGCGTTCGGCGAGGTCGCCGAGGGCGTCGGCGAGGGCGTCGCGGCCGTCGGCGAGCAGCACGGCCCGGTGCCGGTGGTGGGTGCGGCTGAGCGCCGTGGTGCGGGCCAGGTCGGCCACGGTGTCGCCGGGCCGCCCGGCGAGGTGGGCGCGCAGGCGCCGCGCCTGGTCGTGCAGCGCGCCCTCGACGTGGCCGGAGAGCAGGACGGGGTGCGGGCCGACGGGGGCGGCGGCGGCCGGGGCGGTCTCGGGGACGGGAAGCCCGGTGGTGTCACTGAGCACGAGGTGGCAGTTGGTGCCGCCCATGCCGAAGGAGCTCACCCCCGCGTACACCGGGCCGTCGCCGCCCTCGGTGAGGTCGACGGCGTCGGCGGCGACCCGCAGGCCGAGCGCGTCCAGGTCGATCGCCGGGTTGGGGCTCTCGTAGTTCAGGCTGGGCGGCAGGGTGGACTCGCGCAGGCTGAGGGCGGCCTTGAGGAACCCGGCGACGCCCGCGGCGCCTTCGAGGTGCCCGATGTTGGTCTTGACGGAGCCGACCAGGAGGGGCGAGGCGTCCGGCTGGGCGCGGCCGATGACCGCGCCCAGCGCGGACGCCTCTATGGGATCGCCGACGGGGGTTCCCGTGCCGTGCAGCTCCACGAAACGCACCTGCGCGGGGTCCACTCCCGCGTTTTCGTAGGCCCTTCGCAGGACGTCTCGCTGTGCGCTCTCGCGGGGCGCGGTGAGGGTGTCACCGCCGCCGTCGTTGTTGACGGCGCCGCCCCGGATCACGCAGTACACGGTGTCGGCGTCGGCGAGGGCTTGACGGAGTGTTTTGAGCACGACGACACCGCCGCCCTCGCCGCGTACGTAGCCGTCGGCGCGGGCGTCGAAGACGGACGCCCGGCCGGTCGGCGAGAGGGCACCGAAGCGCTCGGCCGCGGTGAAGCCCTCGGAGAGGAGGTTGAGGCTGACGCCGCCCGCCAGGACCAGGTCGCTCTGGCCGGCGCGCAGGCTCTCGCAGGCCAGCTGGATGGCGACGAGCGAGGAGGACTGGGCGGTGTCGACGACGATGCTGGGACCCTGCAGGCCCAGCGCGTAGCTGACGCGGTTGGCGATGACACCGCGGCTCAGGCCCGCCAGGGTGCGGCCGTTGACCGCGTCGGCGCCCCGCTGGTGGGCGAGCTTGGCGTAGTCGTCCCAGATCGCGCCGAGGTAGACGCCGGTGGCGGTGTCCTTGAGGGAGGCGGGCAGGATGCCGGCGTCCTCCAGGGCCTCCCAGGCCAGTTCCAGGGCGAGCCGCTGCTGGGGGTCCATGTCGGCGGCCTCGCGCGGCGAGATGCCGAAGAACTCCGCGTCGAAGCGGTCGGGGCCGTCGAGGAACCCGGCCCGCAGCGGCCGGGCGCCCTCGGGCCGGGGCGCGAGCCCGGGGCGGCCGGGCGGCACGTCGGTGACGGCGTCGGCGCCGCTGACGAGCAGCTGCCAGAAGGCGGCCGGGTCGGGTGCGCCGGGCAGACGGCAGGCCAGCCCGACGACGGCGACAGGCTCCACCGGGGCCGGCTGGTCCTGCGCGCCGCTGTCGAAACGGGGTTCGTCGGTCATGGCCGTACCCTCGCCTTCCTTTCAGGCTTGCTCAGACGTTCCTCGGGGCTTCCACAGGTCGCTCTTCGGGGTTTTCCTCCCCGTTTCGCCCTGGGATCCGCCGTCGGCCCCGCACGTCGCGGGGCCGTATGAGAAGCGTGCCGAAAACCGGTCGCACACCCGGTTTCCGGCACGCCGCTTTCCGGTGCCGAATACGGCCGCAGTGACCCTCGACACAAATACTGTGGACGTTCTCCGAATTTACCTGCCGTTAACAATTACCCGGCCGTTGATAAGCGATGGGCGAAGAGTGGGTCGAACTGCGATCGGGCAGCCAATTCGGACGAGACAAAACGCTACGTCCACTCCCGCCATAGGCCAACCCTTACCCTCGCTCCCCTATCTCCTGTTACCCCGGCATTACGGGATAGGGGTGGCCGCCCCCACCTGGGACCCGGCCCGCCGGGGACCGGCCGGGGACCGGGCGACGGGTCCGCCGAAAACCCATCAGCGCAGGTCGAACCGGCCATAGGGGTTGACCGCTAGGGGGTGCGCCTCGCTAGGTTCACTGTTCAACAGCACCCTCCAATACCGGCCAATTGGTGAAACCGACCGATTACTAGGCGTAGTGCAACCGGAATTACCCCCTCCTCTACGCCGCGGACACGGCCGGGATCACACCCTTATGGAGTCGCCACTGAGTTCGCCGTCTCACTAGAATCACGGATAGCAACACGACGGCCATAACAGGCCACCACAGCACGGGGGACGCATGACCTTTGCAGGAGGGCGCTCCGAGAGCGCCCCGGACGCACCGCGAAATACCGGATCCGTCACTTCGCGGACATCAGGCAATCCGCTCGGACAGGGAGCAGTGGCGCAACGCGGCAGCAGAGGTCAGGCAAAAGGGCAAAGGATGGTATTCCCCGAACGCGCGGAACAGCTGGCCCTGCTGGAAAACGCCCTCGGCGATGTACTGGGCGGGCGCGGGCAGGTCGTCACCGTCACCGGCCCGGTCGGCTCGGGAAAGACCGAACTCACCCACCAGTTCGCCGCGCTCGCCGCCGAGCGGGGGGTACGGGTGGTGCGCACCCACGCCTCCCCGGGTGAGGTGGGGCCGGGGCTCGGCATCTTCGGGCAGATCCTGGAGTCCTGCCCGTCGGCCGACGAACTGCGCGCCCGGCTCACCTCCTCCGGCGAGACGCTCTCGCCGCAGCTGATGCTCTCCGTCTGCCACGACCTGCTGCGCTCGGCCTCCCGCAGGCCGCTCCTCCTGATCGCCGACGACGTCCACCTCACCGACGCCGACTCCCTGAGCGGTCTGCTCTACCTGGTCCGCCACTCGCGCAGCGCCCCGGTGATGCTGGTACTGGTCGCCGGCGAGTACTCGCAGCAGACCATTCCGCTCTTCCACGCCGAGCTGCTGCGCGAGCCGCACCACCGCCAGATCCAGCTGCCGCTGCTGTCGGTGCGCGGGGTCGCCGCGGTCCTGGCCGAGCGGCTCGGCGAGGCCGCCGCCCAGCGCCTGGCCCCCGCCGCCCACGCGGTGGCCGGCGGCAACCCGCTGGTGGTCCGGGCCCTGCTCGAAGAGCACCTGAGCAACCATCAGGACCCCCTCAAGGAGGCCCTGGACCCGGGCGAGGCCTCCGCCATGGCGGTGCTGGCCTGTCTGCACCACAGCGGGGTGGCCGGTCTGGAGGTGGCCCGCGCCCACGTCCTGCTGGGCCGCTACGGCACTCCCGAGCTCAGGTCCGAGCTGACGTCCCTGCCCCGCCGGGTGGTCGACCACTTCACCGAATCGCTGCGCGAGGCCGGGCTGTTGCGCGAGGACGGACAGCTGCGCCACCCGGCGGCAGCGGCGGCCGTCATGCACGATCTGGATCTGGCCGACACGTCCACGGTGCGGCTGCGCGCCGCCGAGCTGCTGCACGGCGAGGGCGCCTGCCCGCTCGCGATCGCCCAGCATCTGGCCGCCGCCGACCGCCTCGACCGCCCCTGGCACGTCTCCCTGCTGCGCCGGGCCGCGGAGGAGGCCCTGGACCGGCGGGAGTCGGGCCTGGCCCTGCAGTATCTGGACCTGGCGCTGCGCGAGAGCCGCGACGACGAGGAGCGCGCGCTGATCACCGCCGCCAAGGTCCGCGTCGAGTGGCTGACCAACCCGGCCCGTGCCATGCCCCACTTCGCGGCCCTGCTCAGCGCGTTCGACCGCGGCCAGCTGCCGGACCTGGACGCGGTCATCCTGGCCCGCGCCCTGACCTGGCACGGCCGGGAGGAGGAGAGCGCCGCGATCCTGAGCACCATCTCCTCGCGCGAGCACGCCCCGGAGGTGCGCCGGGCGCTGCACACCACCGCCCAGTCGCTGCGCAGCACCCACCCCGACTCGGCGGTGGTGCGGTGGGAGCAGCGCACCGCACCCCCCGCGCCCGGCCTGGAACCGGCCGCCCCGCTGCCCGACGAGGCGGTGATGTGGGAGCACCTGCGCGACGGCGACCACGCGGCGGCCGCGCGGCTCGCCGAGGACCTGCTGTACGGCGACCAGTCGCCGGACTACTGGCGCGGTCCGCGCGGCAGCGCCGTGTGCGTGCTGGTGTACGCCCATGAGCTCGACCGGGCCCAGCACTGGACCACTCTCTTCTTCCAGGACGCCGAGCCGGGCTTCCGTACCTGGCACGCCGTGCAGGCCACCGTCCTGGCCGAGGTGGCCCGGCGCCGCGGCGACTTGCCGGAGGCCTCCCACCGCGCCCAGGAGGCGCTGCGGCTGATGAGCCCCCGGGCGTGGGGACCCCAGATCGAACTGCCGCTGGCGTCCCTCATCTCCGCCGCCACCGCCATGGGCCATCTGAGCACGGCCGCCGACTGGCTGGCCTTCCCGCGCCCCGAGGACGCCCCCAAGACCCGCTACCACCTGCACTATCTGGAGGCGCGCGGCCACCATCACCTGGCCGAGGGGCGCTATCTGCCGGCGCTGCGGGACTTCATGGCGTGCGGCGGGCTGATGGAGAGCTGGGACATGGACATCGCGGCCGTGGTCCCCTGGCGCCTGGGCGTGGCCGAGGCGCTGCTCGGACTCGGGCAGCTCGAACGCGCCGCCGAGCTCCTGGACTGCCAGGAGGCACGGCCGGGCGCCGCGCACCCGCGGGTGCGCGGCACGCTGCTGCGGCTGCGCGCGGGCACCGTCAAGCCGCGTGAGGCGGTGGACCTCCTGCGCAAGGCCGCCGAGGTGCTCGACACGGACGAGCTGCCGGTCGAGCTGCTGGCGGCCCTGATCGACCTCAACCGGGTGTACGTGGAGCTCGGCGACTCGCACCGGGCGCGCTTCACCGCCCGCCGCGTCTGGCAGATCGCGGCCCAGTGCGGAGCCGAGGCCCGGGTACGGGCCGCGCTGCTGCCCGAGTTCAGCACCGCCCGCACCGGCGCGGGCACGCCCCCGGCGACCAAGGACACCCTCCAGAGCGTCCTGAGCGAGGCCGAGCTGCGGGTCGCCGAGCAGGCCGCGCGCGGCTACACCAACCGGGAGATCGCCGACCGTCTGTTCATCACGGTCAGCACGGTCGAGCAGCACCTGACCCGGGTCTACCGCAAGCTCCAGGTGGGCGGCCGCAGCGATCTGCAGAGCCGGGTCTCCCCGCATCTGCGGGGCACCGCCTGAGAGCCCGCCCTCGAACGGTCCCTGTCCGGCGCCGCGCCTTCGCGCGCGGCGCCGGACGGCGTCCGCCCGTACTCGTCGACCGAACCGCCCGCCCGTATCTGTCAGCCCGTCAGGGCCCCGGCGTGGAACGGCCGCAGTTTCGCCTCGCCGATGCGCTCGCGCAGCGCGGGGTCGGTGACGCCCAGGCCCTCACGCGGTGCCAGGCACAGCACCCCGACCTTGCCCAGGTGGGCGTTGTCCTGGAGGAGCCGGGCGGCCTCGCCGACCTCGGCCAGCGGGTAGGTGCGCGAGAGCACCGGGGAGAGCCGCCCCAGCGTCAGGAGCCGGTTGCACTCCCACGCTTCTTGGTAGTTGGCGGCGTGCGACCCGATGACCCGCTTGAGGTTCATCCACAGATAGCGGTTGTCGAAGGTGTGCCAGGCCCCGGAGCCGGAACCGCAGGTGACCACCACACCGCCGCGCCGCACCACGTACACGGAGATCCCGAACGTCGCCTCGCCGGTGGCGTCGAACGCGATGTGCGGGTCCTCCCCGACCTCGCTCCTGATCACCCGTCCCAGCCTGCGCCCCAGCTCCGCCGCGCCGAGTCCGCTCTCGTCCAGGCCCAGTTCGGTGCGGTCGATCACCACGTCGCAGCCGAGCTCCGCCACCCGGCGCGCCTTGTCGGCGCCCGAGACCACGCCGACGGCGATACCGCCCGCGTTGCGCACCAGCTGCACGGCGAAGGAGCCGATGCCCCCGGCCGCGCCCCAGATCAGCACGATGTCGCCCTGCTTGACGCGGGCGCCGCGCTCACCCACCAGCATCCGGTACGCGGTCGAGGCGCACAGCGTGCTGGAGGCGGCCTCCTCCCACGTCAGGTGGGGCGCCTTGGGCAGCAGCTGGTCGGCGCGGGCCAGCGAGTAGTGGCCCAGGCCACCGTAGTTGGTCTGGGCGCCCCAGATCCGCTGCTCGCCGCTGAGCATGCCGTCGGCGTGGGTGGCGGGCTCCTGGGAGTCCACCCAGGCCCCGGCCACCACCACGTGGTCCCCCACGTTCCAGCGGCGCACCGCCGAGCCCACCCGGACCACGACGCCCGCCGCGTCCGAGCCGACCGCGTGGAAGGGCTGGTCGTGCCGCTGCTCGAAGCCGCCCTCGCGGCCCAGCTCCTCCAGCGCGGCGAAGGAGGGGCGCGGGGCGAACGTCGCGGCCGCCAGCGTGTGGTGGTCGACGGCGCTGGCCATGGTGGCGATCAGCACCTCGTCCGGGGCGAGCTCCGGCATCGGCACCGCACCGACGCGCAGGGACCTGCGCACATCGCGGTCGGCCGCGTCGCCGAAGATCTCCACCTCGTCCTTGCGCAGATGCGCGGCGGTGTACTCGTACGGCACCGCGGCACGCTCCAGCTCGCCCGGCGGGGCCCCCTCGATCACCGCTTCGGCCAAAGCGTCCATGGCAGTTACCTCTCCCTCGGTGTCGGCACCCGGCGCCGACGACGTTACGGGCGGCTTCCGCGCGGCCCAACCCTTAGCTTTCGCGGGCCACCCCTACCCCTGTGAGCAGGGGTGACGCGGCCGCGGGCGGGCGGTGTGCGCCGGCCCGCGGCCACGGCGGGGGCGCCGGGTCAGGCGCGGGCCACCGAGAGGTTGAACTCCGGGCTCTGGAAGGTGGTGTAGAGCCGGACGAACAGCAGGAGCGCGGCCTCGGTCGCGCGGGCGCTGACCACGTCGCCGATGTCGAGGATCTGGGCCTCGCCCCAGCCGAACGACTTCAGCAGCGCGGCGACCTCGGCCTTGGCGGCCGCGTCGTCACCGCTGAGGAACGCGGTGTGGTGGCCGGGGATGCGGCCGGGGTCGACCATGACCTGTCCGGCCATCGTGTTGAGCGTCTTGACGATACGGGCCTCGGGGAAGGCCTTCTGGAGCTGCTCGGCGACGCTGCTGCCGTCCTCCTGGGTGACGACCGACAGCACGCCGTCCTTGACCTCGGTGGCGTTGGAGACGTCGACGACGACCTTGCCGCGCAGGTTGTCGGCGCCGGCCGCGGTGAGCACGTCGAGCGAGGCGAGCCCCGGCGCGGTGTTGATCAGGAACTCGGAGGCGGCGGCGGCCTCGGCTATGCCCGCCACCGTCGCGCCGATCTCCTCGGCCCAGGGCGCGACCGGGGAGTCGCCGGCGTCACGCGAGCCCAGCGTGACCTCGTGGCCGAGGGACACCAGCTTGGGGGCGAGGACCTTGGCGACGTTGCCGGTTCCCAGCAGGGCGATCTTCATCTGTGTTCAGCCGTTTCTTTCGAGGTACTGGTGCTCTTGCTCCCACGCCAACCCGCACCACCTCGATGATCTTCCCGAACCGGTCGCGCAGCCGGTTTTACGGGCCAACTCCCCCTGCACTCAAGCGTGGAGGCCCAGGCGTGGAGGCCCAGGCGTGGAGGCCCAGGCGTGGAGGGCTAGGCGTGGAGGGAGGTCAGCCGCCCGTAGTGCCCCTGGAAGGCGAGTTCGACGACCCGGCCCGCGGCCCCGTTGCGGTTCTTGGCGACGATGGCCTCGACGGTGCCCGCCTTCGGTCCCGTATCCGCGCCGTCCTCGCCGAGTTCGCGGTGCAGCAGCACGATCACGTTCGAGTCCTGCTCGATCGCCGAGGACTCCTTGAAGTCGCTGACCAGCGGACGACGGCCCACCGCGCCCCGGTTGAACTGGGCGAGCGCGACCACCGGCACCCCGAACTCGCCCGCGAGCAGCTTCAGTCCGCGCGAGATCTCCCCGACCTCCTGGGCCCGGGTGGTGGCGCGCCCGGAGCGCTCGGGGGTCAGCAGTTGCAGATAGTCGACGACGACCAGCGCGGGCGGCCGCCCCTGCGCGGCCATCCAGCGGATCCGGGAGCGCAGGGTGGCCACGCTCAGCGAGGGCGTGTCGTCCAGCAGCACCGGGGCCCGCTGGAGCTCCCCGGTCACCTCCGCCATCCGCTGCCAGTCCGCGTCCTCGACCCGGCGGCGCACCAGCCGGTCCAGGGGGACCGTGGCCTCCGACGCGAACAGCCGCGCCACCAGCTCCTTGCCGCCCATCTCCAGCGACGCCATCAGCACCGGGCGTCCCCGGCGCAGCCCCACGTGCGCCACCAGGTTCATCGCGAACAGCGACTTGCCGCCGCCGGTCGTGGCGCCGACCGTGATCAGCTGCCCGGGCTTGAGCTCCACCACCGCGTTCAGGTCCGGCCAGGGCGTGTCGAGTGCGTCGGGGTCGCGGCCCGCCTCCAGTTCGTCCACGAACTGCGGTACGAGGTCGCCCAGCCACAGCGAGCGCCGCTCGCCGCCGTCCCCCGCGAGCCCCCGCAGCTCGGCCAGTACGGCCTCGGCCGCGTCCTCGGGTCCGACCTCGGCCATGCCCGCCCGTTGCAGCCCGGCGGTGAGCGTCCGGATCAACTGGCGGCGCCGGGCCGTCTCGACGACCTTCTCGGCGTAGTGCCCGGCGTTGGCCGCGGTCGGCACCGCCTGCACCAGGGCGTGCAGATACGCGGCCCCGCCGACCCGGGCGAGCGACCCGCGCCGCCCCAGCTCGGCCGCCACGGTGAGCGGGTCGGCCCGCACCCCCGGCCGGTCGTGCACGGCCAGCGCGGCCCGGTAGACCTCCTGGTGGGCGGGCTCGTGGAAGTCCGCGCCGGAACGCAGGACCGCCACCACGGCCTCGACCGCCCCGGGCGCGAGCAGCAGCGCGCCCAGGACCGCCTGTTCGGCCTCCCTGTCGTACGGCACGGCGAACGGCCCGGGGCCGCCGGAGCTGTCGTCGGGGCTGCTCATCGTGGGCTCCGTCCCGCTCAAGGGTTCACCCGGCCCTCGCGGCACACCGGGCAGGGCCCCGACCGCTGGAACCCGTCCTCACCCCGCGCCGTGCGCAGCCGGCTGACCGGGTCGCACTCGGGGTGCCCGCACCACGTGGCACCCGGCCGGGCGGGGTCCGTCGCGCCCGGGGCGCCGGTGGCGGTGGCCGGGCGCCGATAGGGCAGCCGTCCCACCCGTACGGTCTCCAGGGTGAGTTCGTAGTTGTTGATCCCGTCGGGGTTCGACATCAGCTGGGTGCGCAGCGCCTGGTCCAGTTCCCAGCCACGCTCCTGGGCCCTGGCCGCGAGGGCCGGGGCGATCCGGGCGGCGCTCTCGGGGCCCAGCACCCAGGGCCCGGTCAACGTCAGCAGCAGCTCACGGGCCCGCTCCACCTGTACGTCCGCGACGGCCGGGGCTGCCCCGGCCGGGTGCGGGGCCCGGACGGCCTCCCACCCCGGCCGGGGCCCCGGCACGCCGGGGTACGGCTCCGGTGCCGCGGCGCGACGGCGCGCGCGGAAGCGGGGCAGGTCCTCGATCCGGTCCCGCAGCACCGCCGCCGTATCGCGCCGTCCCGGGACCCGCCTGGTCAGCTCGTCCACCAGCTCCTCCCCCAGCGTCCAGCCCTGCCGCTCCGCCGACTCCGCGAGCAGGGACGCGAGGGCGGCGGCCGTCCGGCGCCCGCACGCCCAGCGCCCCGGCAGCTCGGCGAGGAACTCCTCGGCGGCCGCGACCGGTTCACCGGCCGCCTGGGGCGCCGCAGCGGGGACGGAGGAGGGAAGGGAGGAGGATTCCTCCTCCCCCTTGGGGGGAGTGGGGGGAGCATCCGCGTAAGGCGGCAGATCCGCATTCGCGCGCTGCGCAGGCGAAAGGCGGGTTTCCCGATCGCGGGTTTGCCGACTTGCGGATCCGGCTGCCGGATCCGCGGCCTTTCGGCTCCTGCCAGGCGGAACGCGGGTTTCCCGGCTTCCCCGCGAGCGCTCCGCGCCCGGACTGCCGGTTTCCCGCATTTCGCCGCCGACGTGCAGCGATGCGGTGATGCCGAGATCGACGTACTGCTGGTTGTTGGCGGGGTTGCGAAAGACCCGGGTGACCCAGGTCGGCCGCTGGGTGTCCTCGTCGAAGACGGGCAGATGGGCGATGTGGCCCGCTTTCTTGAGCCGGGCCACGACCCCGGCGAAGCGGTCCTTGCCCATCTTCCAGCCCGTCCCCTGGAGGTCCTTGCGGATCGCGTCGAGGGTCGAGGGAAGCCGGGGGTCGCGCAGCAGCAGGGCGGCGAGCACCCCGAGGTCCTCGGGTTGCAGACCGCTGGTCTCCACGACCAGCCGGGTCATGACGACCTCTTCGGGCAGCTCCCACGCCCGTTCCAGACGGCTGTTGCCCACGTCCTCGGTCATCGGCCGCCGCCGGGCGGACGTCGGCGGCAGGGTGGTTGGGGCTGGCGTTGCGGGCGGAGCGGGCGGTGCATGGGCGTGTCCCCGGAAGGTTGGGCAAGCCATGAGGGGAGCGAGACGGCGGCCGGGGCGGAAAAACACCCCCGAAGACGTTCAAGGTGACGGCAGGTATGGCATACCGCGGGGCGGCACGCTTATCCTGCATACCGGTGACCGCGCGGTGCCCCAGGGCACCACAGGTTTCACCCGGCAGGGAGGTCACCCTCGCTGCTCACGACTCGGAAGCTTGCAGTGCGTTGAGTCGACAGCTGGGAAGCGGTCTCCGTTGTGGCGACGGGGACCGCTTCGGCGTTTCTAGGGCGGGTCGGGAGCCGGGTCGAGCGCGGCGGGCACGGCCCCGGCTTGGCAGGCGGCCTCCGGGTACTTCTCGGCCAGCCCGCACAGCAAGCGGGCGTACAGCAGGCGGTGCGGCTGGCGGGGCTCGGCCTTCCCGCCCTCCCAGCGCACCACCTGCACACGGTGCACCCCCAGCGCCTCCGCGACCTCGGCCTGCGTCAGCCTGCCTGCCTGACGCAGGCGGGCCCGCACATGCGGGGGCGGCAGACCCGCGGACCGCGCCACCAGCGCGTCGACCCGCTCGAACACGTCTTGTGCCATCGGCCCCTCCCCTCCCTGGCTGCAAGATCGTCACTCTGAAAGCTACACAGGGGGATGACACTTGACGAGAGGGGGACGGAGGCGGAAGTAACCGGCGAGTAATGCAACCTTGTTCGTTTTGGCCGGTGCCGGGCAACCCCTACCGGGAGCTGGCGCGCAGACTCTTCTTGGCCAGTTCGTAGGCCGGGAGCATCTCCTTGTGCTCGTCGGTGTCCATGCCGCCCAGGTGCAGGACCACCGCGCCGCCGGGCGTGAGGACGGCCAGGGCGTGCTCCTGCTTCGACTCGTCGAGGAGCTTGCTGTACGTCTCGTACACGACCTCGGCGGCGGGCAGCGAGCCCGCCGTGATCTCCGTGTACGCCGCCTTCCCCGCGTTCTTGTCGGCGGCGACGAACGCCTCCAGCGCCGCGCGCGGGGTGCCTTGCTCGGCGCTGCTGGTCCAGGCACGCAGGAAGCCGATGTTCCCGGCGGGCTTGGCGTCGATCTCGCAGGCCATGGTGAACGGGCCCTGCTTGGCGAGGGCGTCCAGCGCGGTGCCGTCGAGCTTGACCGCCTTCGCCTTCCAGTGGTCGGCGGTGGTGAAGACCACGGGCAGGGGGCACGCCGATCCGGCGGCCCCGACGGTCCCGGCACCCGAGGCCGCCGGGGCGCCGGATGCCGGGGAGGCCTGCGCAGGGGGCTTGCCCGAGGACTCCGTCGCCCCGCCGCACCCCGTCAGCACGACTGCCGCCAGCGCGGCCGCGACCGCACCCCGTACCGGTATCCGCACCACAGGCCCTTGCCCCCGTATGTCTCGAAACGGCCGACCGGCCGACTAGGGGAGGTTAGCCGAACGCGGAGAGCGAGCGGTTCCCAGGTCATTCGCCTTCTCGCGGAACGGACGGCCGCCCGGGGTGGGGTGCCAAGATGATCCCGTCGGCGCGAACGGCCGCCGCTGCACAGCGACCGGGGAGGGGGCCGTAGCCCGCCGGGGCAACGGGCACGCCCGGCCCCAACCCCCACCACCCCCGAGGAGCGCAAGACTGTGACGACCGGGCCGAAGACGCCGCCCACCTCGACCCGGTGCTCGCGGCCCTGCGCCACACCGCCTCGGCCCACCCGCGCCTGCGCCCGCACATCGGCGCCTACCTGTTGGGCGGCGAGCTGGAGGCCCGGTGGACGGGCTTCGCCACCGAGGTCGACTTCCGGGCGTACGTCGACACGTACGCCCTGCCCGCCTTCATGGTCATCGCCTCGCTGCTCACCCCTCCCGGCGAAACGGAGGCCTTCGAGGCCGGGTGCCGCGCCTTCATCCTCGGCGGCCAGCGGCTCGACTTCCTCGAAGACCTCGCCGAGGACCTGCGCTCCGGCCGGCTCGGCATCTCCGAGGAGGCGCTCGCCGACTGCGGCCTGACCCGTGACGGACTGCTCGACCGGCCCGATCCCGCCCTGGTCCGAACGCTGGTCCGCCACCAGGCCGCACGCATCCGCCCCGACCTGAAAGCCGCCACGCGCCTGGAACACCTCGCCCTGCCCCCGCACCGGCCGTTCCTGCGCGCACTCGTCCGGCTCCAGTCCGCCCGCCTCGCCGCAGCGGAATCCCACGGACCGAAACTGCTGGAGAGCCCGCCCGGAGCCCCGCTGGGACGAGCCGCGACGATCCTCCTCCGCGCCCTCACCGCCCGGACGCCACGCCCCTGACCGGCCATGCGCCTGCCCCGCCACCCAGCGGCTCGACGTATCGCGGGTGACGGGGGATGCGTGCCCGGGGGCAGCCCTTGCCCCAGTGCTCGCGAGGCTGCAAGTGCTGGTGCGGGCCGGGGCCGCAATCCCCGGCCCGCACCAGGGCCACCGGGCTCACGTGGAGGGCGTGGGCCGGGTGGCGGTTCTCAGCGGTAGTAGTAGGCCTTGGCCTCGACGGTGTGCGCCTTGCCCTTCAGGTAGATGCGCATGTAGTAGGAGGAGCCGTTCTTCACCGAGGCCTTCACAGTCATCCAGCCGCCGTTGCAGTAGCCCCAGCCGCCCTTCTTGACGACCTTCTTGCCCTGGGTCCGTACGACGTCGATCTTGTACTTGGTGCCGTCACCCCCGTTCCAGCAGCGCGCGTTCACACCGAGCGTGCCGCTGCGCGGTACGAAGTCGGGCGTGGCCCAGTACTTCGTGGGCTTGTGGCTCTGCGGCCCCCAGATCAGGTGCCAGCTCCCCTTGGCCGCCGCCGCGTCCATGGGAGCGGCCGCGCTCTGCTGGGTGGCGGCCGGTGTGTGCGCGGGCGCCGCGTGGGCGGCGGGTGCGAGCGCGAGGCCGCCTCCCAGTGCCGCCGTGGCTGTCGCCAGCGCCAGGCTCTGACGTAAGTGCATGGTCCTTTCCTTCCCGGACCGCTGTCCGGGCCCCCGGTGAGGTGCCTCCGTCGGCCAGTGGTCCACGCGGCGCCCCGGTCCTCGTGCGGGCGGCCGCTGTCACGGTGAACCACGCTAGGGACGCCTCTGGGCGGCGTCGTCGAACGGTGGGTTGAAGCCGCGGGTAACCCACAGTCGTAGCCGGGCGGTTCCTACAACTTTGGTTGTACGGGGCTTCTTGAAGGGCTTCTCGAAGGGTCGGAATGCGGCCGTAGACCGGCTCCGAACAGCTCCGAACAGCCGCGAACAGCTGCGAGCAGCGCGGGTGTTAGTTTCCTCCCCGTGGTGAAGCACCAGGACGAGACCAGGGCCGCCTACGACGGGGTCGTCGAGCTGTACGCGTCGATGTTCGCCAACCGGCTGGAGACGCGGCCGTTCGCGCGGAACATGATCGCCACCTTCGCCGAGCTCGTACGTGACACCGGGAACCCGCGGACAGCCGACGTCGGCTGCGGCCCCGGTCATCTGACGGCCATGCTGCACGACTTGGGGCTGGACGCCTTCGGGCTCGACCTCTCCCCCGCCATGGTCGACCACGCTCGGCGGGCCCATCCCGCGCTGCGGTTCGACGAGGCGCGCATGGAGGCCCTGCCGGTCGAGGACGGCGCGCTCGGCGGCGTGCTGGCCCACTACTCGATGATCCATACCCCGCCCGGGGAACTGCCCGCGCTGCTCGCCGAGCAGGTGCGTGTCCTGGCACCGGGGGGCCTGCTCATGGTGTCGTTCTTCGGGACCGAGGGCCCGGAGCCGGTCCGTTTCGACCACAAGGTGGCGCCCGCCTACAGCTGGCCGCCGGAGCGGTTCGCCGAGTTGCTGGCCGGGGCCGGACTCGTCACCTTCGCCCGGTTGCTCCACGACCCGGCCTCCGAGCGGGGCTTCCTGGACACCCATCTGCTGGCCCGCCGCCCGTAGAGCGTGGGTCGTGGCCCGCGTCACGTGCTGAGCGCCCTGGAGACCGGTCGGCAGGGGATCGTCACCGGCGTGGGCGGAACCGGTCAGGCGCGTGGTCGCGCGTGGCGGCCGTAGCCGGGTCGGAACAGGGAGCGCAGGCGTCCGCGCGGGCGTTGCGGGCGGGTCGGGGGCTCCGGGGCCTCCGCCGGGACCCCTGCGCGGTCCGCGCACCGTGCCGGGGGCAGGGCGGGGCGTGGAACGGAACGGACCACCGTCCACGGGGCGGTGCCCGCGCCGAAGACGGTGGCCTGGCGGGGCGGTGCGGTGCAGGTGTCAGATGCTGACAGCCCTGACGGGGCTGACAGGGCTGACAGGGCCGGACGGGCGGTCGGCTGGGTGGTCGGACGGGTGGTCGGACGGGCGAGCCGCAGGGTGAGCTGGAGGGTCGGGGTGTCCGCGGTGGTGTACGGATCGGCGTAGTCGTGCCCGGGGAGCAGGAACGGGTCTGCCACGGTGTAGGGATCGACGTACGTGCCGTACGCGTCGTACGTGTAGGGGGAGTCGGGGGCGACAGGAGTGTAGGTCGCCGGGCGCAGGTGTTCCGCCGCGGTCGGCCAGGTCGCGGCTTCCTCGGCGGCCCGGGCCAGGGTGTCCTCGGCCTCCTTGACCGCGGCCAGCTCCACGTACCGGCGTCCCAGTTCCTCGCGCTCGCGGCGCAGTTCGACCACCTGGCCCTCGGCGACGCCGGTGGCGGCGATCGCCGCGTCCCGGTCCGCCCGCAGGCTCTCCGCCTCGTCCGTCAGCTGGACGACGTCGTCCCCGCGCCGGCGGGCGAGGACGGCCGCGCGCTGGGCCCGTTCCTCGGCCTCGCGCAGCCGGCCGCGCATACGGGCCAGGGCGGCGAGGTGTTCGGCCCGCTCCTGCTGCTGTCGGCGTACGGCCCGCTCCCGGGCGCTCTCCAGGTGGGCCGTGTACTCGCGCAGGGCATCGCGTTCGGCGGCGAGCAGATGCTGACGGAACCGGTCGGGGTCGTGGTGGCGCAGGAGGGTGAAGTAGGCGTACATCAGGGCCTGGTGGTCGTGCGCGGACAGCGCGCGGCCGTCCTCGGCGAGCAGGCGCAGCAGCAGCTCCAGCTCGTGCAGCTGCGGTGTACGCGTCCCCTCGGTCCAGGCCCTGAGCAGGTTCGGGGACATGGCCTTGGCCTGCTCGGCCGGCAGGTGCTTCTCCAGGCGGCGGCTGAGGGCGCCGTAGTCCCCCGGCCGGTCGAGGACCGCGCCGCGCAGCTGTGCGGCGAACGCCCCCGGCAGCGGCCCCTCGGCACGGCGGGTGAGGTCGGAGCGCCACGCCGCCCACAGGACGTGGGCCTCCTCCCACACCTCGCTCTCGCGGGCCCGCCGCTCCTCGTCGGGCAGTTGGGTGTGGCACGGGTCCATCCGCAGCAGCTGCCGCACCACGCGCAGCAGGTTCTTCTCGGTGGTGGGGCGCTCGCATTTGAGGATCAGGCACGCCGTCTGATGCGACAGGGGCTCCGGGGGTACGCCGGTGCTGATGCGGCGCGAGATGTCGCGCCCCGACGGGCTGCCCGCGGCGACCGTCAGCCGCTCCAGCAGCTCGCGCAGGCGCTGCTGCGGGCCCACCGGTTCCTCGTGCTCATGCGCCAGCTGCGGTACGGGCACGGCCGGGCCCCCTGTCAGATCTCGTCAGAAAAAACGAGAGTCCCACAGGTCAACGCCGCGTAAGCGCCGTGTCAGGAACGCACTGACGGTCGCTGCCCGGTCGAAGCGGTACGGGTGCCGCCCGCCGGGGGCGTCTCCTGGAAGGGCCGGTCGGTGATCCGCCGCCGGTTTTCACGAACCGGGCCGCCGTCAGCGGGCAGCGGGGGCGGCCCGGCCCTTCACGCCACAAGGGGCGCAATGAGTCATCCTAAAGAGCGAGGTGTCCGACGCGGGTATGTTTACCGCCACCGGGCCGCGGAGCGGGCACTCCCTGGCCGCCGACCGCGAGGCGCCCGGCCCGGCGGCGGCCGTGCAGCACGCGCCGGGGCCGTCCTCCTGATCCTCCTCGCCGCCACCGCTCCCGCCCAACCGGCCGGACACACACGAGTGGTGGCGACCGCGTGGGTACACCCGGCGCCACCGAACGCCCCGGCCACCGCCCCGGCACGGCCGGACGCCTCAGCCACCGAGCCGCCGGACGCCCCGGCGATCGTCCCCGCGCAGCAGCCCCTGGACCTGTCCTGGAACGCGCTGCTGCGGACGGGCCTGCCCGGCTTCCTCGCCTCCCTCGGCTCCGGCACGGTCCTCGCGGTCACCGCGTGGTGCATCAAGAAGCTCGCCGCGCGGCGGGGCGAGCCGTAGGGGGCGGCGAGCCGGGCGTCGGCTCGGCATCGGAGCCCTGGTGAGCTCGCCGCGCCGCTACACCTCGATGTACGCGACGACCACCACGGTGCGCAGCGCGGTCAGGCAGTACAGGATCCGCACCGCTTCGATCTCGTCCGCGTACTCGCGCAGTTCGGGGCCGGAGGCGTTGCCCGGGATCGGGGTGCCGCTTTCGGGGGTGACCGAGAGGGCCACCAGGGCGCGGTCCAGGGCGTGGATCTCGCGTTCGGTGGTGAGCTCTTCGAGCTGCTTGGCCGCGGAGTCGCTGAACGCGATCCGGGCGCGCCGGGGGCCGTGGCCGGACGCCATCAGGCCACGGCCGGGCGCTGGGCGACGAGGCGGGCGAGGTGCTGCTCGCGCAGGTCCTCCCACGGCGTGCACTCCTCCGCCGACGGCAGGCCATGGGTGGCGATGTCCTCCAGTACGGCGGCGAGCCGGTCGGCGTTCTCGCGGGTCCTGGCGGCGTAGGCGCGTACCGCGTCGGCGGCCGCGGGCTCCAGCTGCTGCCGTGCGGCGGCGGGGGCCGGCTCTTGGCTCATCGAGGGCTCCTGGGCAGTCCTTCGGCGTACCCCTTCACGGTATCGCCGGGGCGGCCCGCCCGGACCCCGTACGGATGAAGCGGCCCCTCCCCTTCGGCCCGCCCGGCACGCGTCAGCCGGACAGGACGCTGACCAGCACCCCCAGGGACAGGACGAGGCCGGCGATCAGGAACCACCAGCCGACGATCTTCTGAATCACCGTCGTGGTGCGGTCCGCCGGGGCGGACGGGCCCGGCCCGGCCTGCCGGCGGTGCCACGTCGCCAGGCCCTTGAAGTCGGTGACGATCGCCCCGCCCAGCGCCGCCACCAGCAGGGGGAACACCACGGCGGCGATCTGGCCGCCGAGGCTCAACTCCCCCACCGGCGTACCCTCCATCGCGATCGCCGCTGCCAGCTGTCGCACCGCGCCTCCCCCGTCCCGTCCGAGCGACGGACACGAGCATGCTAGGCCGCGAAGCGCGCCCCGCTCCCCCTCGTACGCTTGGCCCGTGCCGATCTCCCCGCGCCGACGCGTCGCCGTACTCGTACTCGAAGGCGCGAAGCCGCTCGACGTCGGGATTCCCGCGCAGGTGTTCACGACCCGCGCGAGCATGCCGTACGAGGTACGGGTCTGCGGGGCGGAACCCGGGCTGGTGGCCGGGGGTGACGGGCTGTCGTACTCCGTCGCCCACGGCCTGGACGCGCTGGCGTGGGCGGACATCGTCTTCGTCCCCGGGTACCGCTTCCCGGGCCGCGAGGATCCGCCGCCGGCCGTTCTCGACGCGCTGGTCGCCGCCCACCAGCGGGGCGCGCGGCTCGCCGCCATCTCCACCGGCGCCTTCGCGCTCGCCGCGACGGGCCTGCTCGACGGCAGGCGCGCCACCACGCACTGGCACTACGCGCGGGCCCTCGCCGCCAAGCACCCCCTCGTACGGGTCGACGAGAACGTCCTGTTCGTCGACGAGGGCAGTGTGCTGACGTCGGCGGGCGCGGCCTCCGGCATCGACCTGTGCCTGCACATCCTGCGCGGCGACCTCGGGGTGGCCGCGTCCAACCACGCGGCCCGGCGCCTGGTCGCGGCGCCCTACCGCAGCGGCGGGCAGGCTCAGTACGTGCCGCGCAGCGTGCCCGAGCCGCTCGGCGAGCGGTTCGCCGCGACCCGCGAGTGGGCGCTGCACCGCCTGGACGAGCCGCTGACCCTGGAGGCGCTGGCGCGGCACGCGGCGGTGTCGGCGCGTACGTTCTCGCGGCGGTTCGTCGACGACACCGGGTACACGCCGATGCAGTGGGTGATGCGTGCCCGGATCGATCTGGCCCGTGAGCTGCTGGAGCGCTCCGAGCGGAGTGTGGAGCAGATCGCGACGGACGTGGGTCTTGGCACGGGGGCGAATCTGCGGCTGCACTTCCAGCGGGTGCTGGGGACGACGCCGAGCGAGTACCGGCGTACGTTCGCGCAGGGCGAGTAGCCGAGACCGTACGGCGACCGCGGCGCCTGGCGAGATCCTTTCGAACCGTGGCGCTCACGCCGCTGCCACCGCGCGGCGCCCGCGCGCGAGGCTGGAGGCGAACCTCAGAGGCAGGCTCAGGGACGAAGGGACACGACCCATGACTCGTATCGCCATCAACGGATTCGGCCGCATCGGACGCAATGTGCTGCGCGCGCTGCTGGAGCGCGACAGCGAGCTGGAGGTCGTCGCCGTCAACGACCTCACCGAGCCCGCCGCCCTCGCCCGGCTGCTCGCCTTCGACTCGACGTCGGGCCGGCTCGGCCGCCCGGTGAGCGTGGACGGGGACACGCTCGTCGTCGACGGCCGCCGCATCAAGGTGCTCGCCGAGCGCGAGCCGGCCGACCTGCCGTGGGCCGAGCTGGGCGTCGACCTCGTCCTGGAGGCGACCGGCCGCTTCACCTCGGCGAAGGCCGCCCGCGCTCACCTCGACGCGGGCGCGCGGAAGGTCCTGGTCAGCGCGCCGTCGGAGGGCGCCGACGTCACCCTCGCGTTCGGCGTCAACACCGACGCGTACGACCCCGAGGCGCACACCATCGTCTCCAACGCCTCCTGCACCACGAACGCGCTGGCCCCGCTGGCGTCCGTACTCGACGAACTCGCCGGTATCGAGCACGGGTTCATGACGACCGTGCACGCCTACACCCAGGAGCAGAACCTCCAGGACGGCCCGCACCGCGACCCCCGCCGCGCCCGCGCCGCCGGGGTCAACATCGTGCCGACCACGACGGGCGCGGCCAAGGCGATCGGCCACGTCCTGCCCAACCTCGACGGCAAGCTGTCCGGCGACTCGATCCGGGTGCCGGTCCCGGTGGGCTCGATCGTCGAGCTCAACACGACGGTCGCGCGTGATGTGACGCGCGAGGACGTGCTGGCCGCGTACCGCGCGGCGGCACAGGGTCCGCTCGCGGGCGTACTGGAGTACTCGGACGACGCGCTGGTGTCCTCCGACATCACCGGCAACCCCGCCTCGTCCATCTTCGACTCGGCTCTGACGCGGGTGGACGGCCGTCATGTGAAGGTCGTCGCCTGGTACGACAACGAGTGGGGTTTCTCCAACCGGGTGATCGACACGCTGGAGCTGCTCGCGCGGCGCTGACAGCCGTACGGGCGCGGGGTTCGAAGACAGGCTCTCAGGGGCGTTTCGCCCGCCAGAACGAGCGGGAGAGCGGCCGCTGTTCGTGCTGTCTGTTCGTCGCCTTCAGCAGCTTGGTGAAGGCGACGGCCTGTTCGGTCCGGGTGGCCAGGGCTTCGAGGTGGCGTGCGCAGTCGCCCAGGTCGGCCATGGCGAGGGCGAGGAGCAGGTCCACCTGGCCGGGTACCGGCTGGTGGGCGACGACCTCTTCCAGCAGGCGGGTGACCACACGCTCGGCTCGCCCGTCCGTCGAGGTGCCGTTGTCCCTGAGGTTCTTGAGCAGCAGCGTGTTGTCGGTGGCCGACCTGGCTGTCGCGCAGGCGAGCAGCACCACGTCGAGGTGCCTGCGCAGGGCGGGGGTGTCGAGGGCGCGGATGAGCTGCGCCAGTTCGAGGATGGTGCTGCGATGGGCCCGCCGGCGCAGTGACGCGGCGGTCATGCTCGGGGCGCCGTTGACGTGGAGGCCTTGCAGGAACATGCCGCAGTGGCCCGCGGGCTTGGTGCGGACGAAGCACTGGAACAGCGTTTCGGCCTGCTCGTGGAGTCCGCAGGCCTCCAGGGTGGCGGCCATGGCGGCGGCGGAGCCCGGTGTGCAGACGCGGGCCGCGCCCTTGAGTACGGCGTCGGCTCCGGCGTACCCCTGGTCCAGTGCGCCGACCAGGGCTCTGACTTCTGCCGCGGAGGGTTTGGCCAGGGCGGCGACCAGCGCGCGCGAGGACTCGTGGAAGCTGCTCGACACATGGAGATCGTTGATCAGTACGGCGACGTCCGCCGGGGCCCGGCCGGCGACGGCCCGGAGGAGCACCGCATCGGTGGCCATGTGGTTGCCGGTGCGCTGGAGTGCGTAGATCAGGTCGGTGAGGTGGGCGATGTCGCGCTGTTCGGTCTCGGCGAGGGCCGCCTCCCTCAGGTGGTCCAGGCCGCGTATACGGGCGAAGGCGAGGAACTCGGCCACGTCGGAGGCCGTGCGCTGGGCGGCGAGCGCGCTGGTCATCCCCGCGACGAGATGGCCGAGTCCGCCTTCGAAGAGCAGGTTCAGGAGGCGGAGGATCTCGCGTATCGGACGCTGGCAGGCGGCGGCGGACAGCGCGGACCGGACCAGGGGCGCGAAGCCCGGCGCGTGAAGGCAGCCGATGGCGCCCATCACATCCGGCAGCGGCCGGGTGACGGCGGCGGCGCCGAGCAGGCTGACCGCGTGGTCGGCGAGGCCCGCGGTGTGGAGCATGCCCGCGAGGCCCGCGACGTCCTGCGGGGTGTGCAGGCGTACGGAGGCCTGGAGAAGGGTGACGACCGGTGGGCGCAGCCGGGCACCGGACAGGGCGGCGATGAGGCCCGCCACATCGGCCACCGGCCGCATCATGACCATGGCGGGCAGCGCGGCTTCGGCGTGATGGTGCAGGCCCGCGGTGTACAGCCCGGTCAGCAGGGCGGACACCTCGGCGATCTCGCGGCTGCGGCTGGCCGAGGTGACCAGCTCACTGGCGATGGCGTGCTGCGTGCGGGTTTCGAGTCCGGTGACCAGGTCGACGAGTTCGGTGACGGTGGCCGTGCGGTCGGTGGCCTCCAGGGCCTCCATGAGCGAGGGGGCCGCGACGCGGTTCTCGCTCTCGTGGGAGGCCTCCAGCTCGGATTCCAGGCGGTGGCACTCCTCCTCGGCGGCGATCAGCTCCGCCCGGGCCACCGCCAGGGCCTCCTCCAGGAAGAGGACCTGCTCGCGCAGGTCCTGCCGCTCGGTGTGCAGGCGCTCGTACTCGCCCTCCCAGCGCTCCAGTTCGGCGCTGTGCACGAACCGCTGCTCCTCCACCACCTGTTCGGCCCGCAGACAGCGGCGCTGGAGGTCGGACAGGCGGCGGTTCCGGTCGCCCAGCGCCTCCTCCAGGGCACGCGCCCGGGTCTTGATCCGCCGGATCTCCTCGTCCGTGTCGGCGAGCCGGTCCTGCAACCGCTGGACCTCGCTGTTGCGGCGCCCGGCCTTGAGCGCGGCGCGGTGCAGTTCCCGCAGGGCGTCCTCGGCCTCGGTGGTCAGGGGCCGTTCCGTCTCCTCGGCCGAGTCGACGATGACGCCGGCCACGAAGTCCCACGGCGGTACGCGTTCGCCGCTGAGGTAGCGCGTGACCGAGCTGGCGTTGAGGTGCCGCCGTGCCGCGTAGCGGCGGACGCTCACGTCGAGGGTGAGGAAGAGGCTGCGCAGATCCTCCGCGAGGGCGCGTTTCTCGGGGCCCAGGCCCGGCTTCAGCGGTAACAGCCGGGTCCCTGTCGTACTGCCGCTCATGCTCTCCCCACCGAGTGCGCCGAACCGAACCACACCACTTTGGCGCATCGCGGGCGTGGGGCAAGGGGTTGGCCGTTGCCGAATGGGGCGGCAACACCGGCAACAGGCGACGCGCCCGCGGCAACGGGTGCGCGGGGCGGGTGGGAACGCTGCCGGTTGGATCATCAACGCGGTTCCGGGTCCGCAACACCGTCCGCTCACCCCAGGATGAGGCCCGTTCCGGAGGTCTCAGGGAGAGGTATGGACGACATGGCCGAGGGATCAGGATCCGAAGCGGCGGAAGAGGGGCGCGCGCGTCCGCGCCGGCGTCGGCGTCCGCGTCCGCGGGTGGCGGGGCGGTCGGGTCCGTGCGGGTGCGCGTGTTCCCGTCCGCGCGCTCGCTCGTGTTCTCACCCGTGTGCGGGCGCCGCGCCCGAGCCGTTCGCGAACTCGCTGTTGCGCCAGGTGCTGGTGGGGACCGTATGCGGTCTCGGTTCGGAGGCTGTCGGCTGGCTTCTGCTGTGGTGGGAGCACCGGTGAGACGGGGAACCGGCGTCAGCCGGAAGCCGTTCGTCACCGGTGCTCGTTCAACAGCCGGGTTATCACGGCGTGATAAGTGCTCCGGGGTTCGGAAGCAGGCTCCTACGCGTTCGCCAGCGCCACCAGCTCGAACGCCGTCTTGCCGTCCAGGGACTCCCGGACGATGTCCGCGTGCCCGGCGTGCCGTCCGAACTCCTCGATCAGGTGCAGCAGCATCCAGCGCATCGAGACCCGGCCGTCCTTCGGGAACCACGGCGCTTCCGGCAGCGGGAACGTGTCGTCCAGGGACGGCACGGAACGGGCGAACTCCTCGGTCTCCTTGGCGACCTTGTCCCAGAACTCCAGCATCTGCGGCACCGTCTCGTCACCGACCAGCTCGAAGCTCTCGTGCCATGTCGACTCCTCGCGCTGCTTCTCGTTCGGCCGCTGCTGGGCCAGGCGCAGCCAGATCAGCTCGCACTCCGCCACGTGCTTGAGCAGCCCGGACAGCGAGAGCTCGCTGGCGCTGGGGCGGCTCGCGGCCTGCTCCTCGGTGAGGCCGAGGAGCGTGCGCCGCAGCCCGCCGCGCTGGGCCTCGATGAACGCCAGGAGCGCGCCGCGCTCGTCGCCGTGGGCCTCTGCGGGAACGTGAGTGACCATGATGTCCGCCCTCTTGATACGGGAGTTACGAGCGGGGAGGCCCTGCGCCTCCCTGCCTTCCGACCTCCACGCTACGCAGCATCTAGGCCAGATCCCGTCCTCGATCGGACAGGAAATCGGGCAGGAAAACGGGCACGGAATCGGGCGGGGAAGGGGGCGCGGCATCGGGCGCGGCATCGGGCACGGAATCGGGCGCGGCATCGGGCATGGCACCGGGCATGGCATGGGGCGCGAAAGTGAACGCGCGCAGCAGCGTGGTCCACTCCCCCTCCTCCCGGCGCCATACGAAGGTGCAGAGCACGGGAACACCCCCCTGGACACGGCGTACGATCACCGCCCCGTGGCCGTCGTACTCACTCGTCGCCAGGAAGCCGATGTCACCCATCCGCTCGCCCCTCTGCCCCCGCTCGCGCGGCGCACGGACGAGGGACAGGAACTCGGCCCTCGACAGGGCCACCACCCGCCCCGCCCCGTCGCACCGGATGCTCTCGAAGCCCGGGTCGTGGACGGCGTCCAGCGCCGCCACGTCCCCCGCCGCCCCGGCGCTCAGGTAATCCAGCGTGCGGTCCACGAGCGACTGATCCATGAGTTGTTGTCCCCGGTCGGTGTTCGGTGTTCGGTGTCACGGTCATGACGACCTGAACAGCCTTTCCGACCTGGGCACACGGCGGCAGAGACCGCTGTCCCGAGAACGGCGGGACATTTGTCCGGGGTAGGAGGGGTGGGCGGGGTGAACGCGTCACCCTCGTCAGGCGGAGTCGGCGGGCCCGTCGTCCTTCTCCTGCGCCGCCCGCCGGTACTCCGCGTTGATGCGCTGCGCCTCCTCCAGCTGGTCTTCCAGGATGACGATGCGGCAGGCCGCCTCGACGGGGGTGCCCTGGTCGACGAGCTCGCGGGCGCGGGCGGCGATACGGAGCTGGTAGCGGGAGTAGCGGCGGTGGCCGCCCTCCGAGCGCAGCGGGGTGATCAGGCGTGCCTCGCCCAGGGCCCGCAGGAAGGCGGGCGTGGTGCCGAGCATCTCGGCGGCCCGGCCCATCGTGTAGGCGGGGTAGTCGTCATCGTCCAGACGATCGCTGAGCGGGTTATCTGCTGTCACTGTCACCTCGGTGTACGGCATAAAGCGGGCCGGGTGAATTCAACAGCATGAGGGGGGTGCGCCGTCACACCGGGACATGGGTGAGGGCCTGTCGACGCGCGTCGGCAGGGCCGTCACACGGACATGGGTGAGGCCCTGCCGACGCGCGTCGGCAGGGCCCTGGCCCGTACGGTGCGGCTACGCCGGTGTCGGTGCGCCCAGCAGTTCCGACGCCGCCTGGAGCGGTGTCAGGTCGCGGGCGGGCAGCGCCTCGGGGGCGACGCGGCACGCGAAGCCGAGGGCGGTCATCGCGCGGACGACCTCCCGGGCGCTGAAGTCACGGCGGTCCTGGCGCGTGACGACCTCGCCGACCTGCATGACGGGGTAGCGGCGGCGGCCGATGAGCACGGACTCGCCCACGACGGGCTGGGGCTTGACGCCCTTCATCGTGTTCTCCACCCCGCTCTTGGAGAGGTCGAACGGGAAACGGGCGATGACGCAACGCATGGTGCCTCCAGGAAGGAGAGGGGGTGGGGGAGCAGGCTCGTGTGGCGGGTTATGCCGCCGCCTCCGCGGCGGGCCTGCGCTGCCCCGTACCGCGTACGCGCCGGTCCTGGCCCGTACGGCTGCGGCGGCCGCGCGACGTGGCGGCGGCGCGCGGGCGCTCCGACACCGGGGCGGTGATGGTGACCGGGATGCCCGAGGGGGCCTGCGCTCCGGTGATACGGGCCAACTCGGCGTCGCCTGCGCGCACTTGGGTGGTCTGCGGGACGATGCCCGCCGTGGCCATCAGCCGACTCATGTCGCGGCGCTGGTTGGGCGTCACCAGGGTGACGACGCTGCCGGAGGCGCCCGCGCGGGCGGTGCGGCCGCCGCGGTGGAGGTAGTCCTTGTGGTCGGTGGGCGGGTCGACGTTGACGACCAGGTCGAGGTCGTCGACGTGGATGCCGCGCGCCGCCACGTTGGTGGCCACGAGCACCGTCACATGCCCCGTCTTGAACCGGGACAGGGTACGGGTGCGCTGGGGCTGGGACTTGCCGCCGTGCAGCGCCGCCGCCCGTACACCGCTGCTGAGCAGGTGCTCGGTGAGGCGGTCGACGGCGTGCTTGGTGTCCAGGAACATCAGCACCCGCCCGTCGCGGGCGGCGATCTCGGTGGTCGCCCGGTGCTTGTCGGCGCCGTGGACGTGGAACACGTGGTGCTCCATCGTGGTGACCGCGCCCGCCGACGGGTCGACGGAGTGCACCACCGGGTCGCTGAGGTAGCGGCGCACCAGCAGGTCGACGTTACGGTCCAGGGTGGCCGAGAACAGCATCCGCTGGCCCTCGGGGCGCACCTGGTCCAGGAGCGCGGTGACCTGCGGCATGAAGCCCATGTCGGCCATCTGGTCGGCCTCGTCGAGGACGGTGACGGCGACCTGGTCCAGCCCGCAGTCGCCGCGCTCGATGAGGTCCTTCAGGCGGCCGGGCGTCGCCACGACGACCTCGGCGCCCGAGCGCAGCGCGTTGGCCTGCTTGCCGATCGACATCCCGCCGACGACGGTGGCCAGGCGCAGCCGCAGCGACCGGGCGTACGGGGTGAGCGCGTCGGTGACCTGCTGCGCGAGCTCGCGCGTCGGTACGAGGACGAGTGCCAGCGGCCGGCGCGGCTCGGCGCGCTGTCCCGCCGTACGGGCCAGGAGCGCGAGGCCGAAGGCGAGGGTCTTGCCGGAGCCGGTGCGGCCCCGGCCGAGCACGTCGCGGCCCGCGAGCGAGTTCGGCAGGGTGGCCGCCTGGATCGGGAACGGCACGGTGACGCCCTGCGAGCTCAGCGCCGCCAGGAGCGGGCGCGGCAGGGCCAGCTCGGCGAAGGCCTCGACGGCCGGGAGTGCGGGGGTGAGCGTCTGCGGCGGCGCGAATTCACCCTGTACGGCGGAGGGGCGGCGGCCGTAGCCGGTGCGGGGTCCGGATCGGGATCCGGAACGGGCGCCGGAGAAACGGGCGCCCGAGCGAGAATCCGAGCGCGTACCCGTACGTGTGCGGTTCAAGAGGAACCTTCCTTGATGCTGCTTGCGGCGGCACGTATCAAGGAATTCCCGGGGAAAACGGGTGGCACGGGGAATCGCAAGAACGAGCCAATCTGATGCGGGGAATCGCATGGGAATGCGAAGTGATGCGGTGATGCGGTCCGGGGTTCGGCCCCGAAACAAAACAGCTGGGGCCCGCACCCCAAGGTGCGGGCCCCAGCTAAGACGGAGGCGTCCGCGCTACGGCGGGACGCGTCTGCGTCAAGATCAGGCGGGAACGATGTTCTCGGCCGTCGGGCCCTTCTGGCCCTGCGCGATCTCGAAGGTCACCTTCTGACCCTCCTGGAGCTCGCGGAAGCCCTGGGCGGCGATGTTCGAGTAGTGGGCGAACACGTCAGGACCGCCGCCCTCCTGCTCGATGAAGCCGAAGCCCTTTTCCGCGTTGAACCACTTCACGGTACCAGCAGCCATGTCAATCTCCTTCGGGGCATTTCCCGGAGCCCGCACCGTGCGAACTCCGCGTCACTGCGATGATTACCCCGCCCGGAGAAAAGACCGGGACATACAAAAGTGCTCCCACCGGACCCCTGAGTGCGGAGCTTCGGCGAGGGCACTTGAAGTTTTTGGGAACCACAACTGCAACTGAGATCGACAGTAGCACGGATAGGAGGCCCCCGCCCGGCGAATATGCCGAATTTTCCACCGGTCGGCCGATGCGCAAGAAATCCTCGGCGCGCCTGCCATCAAATTCGACAACGGCGGTAACAGATTTTGAATCCCTGGGAGGGCAGCCTTTTCCGCCCTCGCAGGGGCCCGGGGGCTCCCCAGCCCTGGCGTACGGCCACCGCGTACCTCAGCGCAGCACCCCCTCGATGAAGTCGCTGCCCAGGCGGGCGACGACCGTCAGGTCCAACTGGTGGTGTACGTAGCGGCCGCGGCGGCGGGTCGTGATCAGGCCGGCCTTCTTCAGGATCGCGATGTGCCGGGAGACCTCGGGCGCGCTGATGTCGTGGGCGGCCGCGAGTTCGGTCGTGGTGTACGCGGCGCGGGCCAGGTAGCGGCACATCCGGATCCGCATCGGGTGGGAGAGTGCCTCCATCCGCAGCTCCAGCAGGTTCAGGGAGCCGGGGCCGGTCAGGGTGGGGGCGGCGGCCGGGTAGTGGATCACCGGGCGCCAGCGGGGTGCGTGCAGCACCCACAGGTGGGGCCAGCCGAAGGAGGAGGGGACGAAGGTGACGCCGGGGCCGACGGCCGGGTCGAGCGCGTGCGTACGGCCGCTGCTCAGCTTGTCCACGCTGATACGGGACCCGTCCTGCTCGAGCGCGACGGCGGGCGAGACCTCCGCCAGCGCCTCCGCGAGGCCCTTGTGGCGCAGCACCTGCGTCTTGTGCCGGGCGTCGGCGGCGAGCTCGACGCGTACGCGCTGCCAGACGTCGTCGAAGAACGCCTCGGCGCAGTCCTCGAAGAGCCGCCGGGTCCAGGCCCGCAGGGCGGGCGGGTCCTCCAGGAGGCGGGTGGCGAAGTCGAGTTGCCTCGGTCCCCGGGCGGCGGCGCGTTCCAGGGCGTGGGCGCGGGCCTTGGCGTCGCTGAGCGGGGAGGGGCCGCCGCGGCCGTAGTTGCTGGTGCAGGAGATCTCCAGGGCGGCGTCGACGAACACGTCGTCGTCGAGCCGGTCCAGCATGTCCAGGTCCTCGGCGAGCGTGGCGCCCGGGCGGCCGTGCGCGTCGGGCAGCGCGGCGAACGGCAGCGCGATGTCGGAGAACGACGACGTCCACAGGAATTCCGCCTCGCACAGCCGGTCCGCGAGGTCCGGCTTGAGGGCGGCGTTCGTCGCGGTCGTCCACCCGTGCAGCCCCGGGTGGTGCCCCGGCTCGGCCAGCGCGTGCAGCGCGGCGCACAGCTCGGCGAGCGGCGCGGGGCTGAACACGAGGCGCTCGGGCGGCAGTCCGGTGATGTCGATGATCACGCTCATGGGGCCATGGTGCCGGAGTTCGCGCAGGTGGGGTGCGTCGGTTGACGGTTAACGTCAATCGTTCGTCTCTCCGTCTCTCCGTCTCTCCGTCTCTCCGTCTCTCCTTGACCTCTTCGTCTCCCCGTCTCTCCTTGACCTCTTCGTCTCCCCGTCTCCCCTTGACCTCTTCGTCTCCCCTTGACCTCTTCGTCTCCCCTTGACCGGTCGCCCGGTGTACGGGGACGGCCGCCGCCCGGCTGGGGCCGGTGAGCGGGCGGGCGTCCGCCCGCTCACCCTCACCGATGTCAGCCGACGCGCATCCAGTGCTGGTCGCTGTTGCCGTTGCAGTCCCAGATCACGACCGGGGCGCCGTCGCCGCTGCCGTTGTACTGGGCGAGGCACTTGTTGCCGTCGCCGTTGGCCCAGGCCGCGTGGCTGCGGATCGCGGAGTAGCGCGGGTCGCTGGAGACGGTGTCGACGTACCACTGCTGGTCCGGGTTGCCGTTGCACTCCCAGCCGACGACGCTCGTGCCGTTGCCGGTCGCGCCCTGCCATGTGCCGAGACACTGGCCGTAGCCGTTCTTGATCTCGTAGTAGGTGCCACCGCCGTCGCTGCCCTTGCGGTCGGCGACGTGCCACTGCTGGTCGGGGTTGTGGTTGCAGGTCCACAGGATCGCGAGGACCTGGTACTCCTGCCCCATGTCGATGGCCAGGCAGTGGTTGCCGTTCTGGTTGACGAACTCGTTCGTCGACGTGGCCGAGGCCGACGCCGAGGACGAGAGCGTCATCCCGGCGGCCATGGCGAGGGCCGAGGCCGTCATCAGTGCGGTCTTGAGGATTTTCATGGGTCCCCCGATGTCGAGTGGATGGGATCACGGCTCGTCGCCGCCCCGCCGGGAATCCTCACAGCCGCTTCCAACAGCCCGCTAACAGGGCGCCAACAGGGTGCCGACAGGGCGTCCACGCGGGTGACACCGCCGAGGCAGGCCCAGAAAGCCGCCGGCCACCGCCGGGTCGGTCGCCCGGACCGAATGGACCGCATACGAGTAAGGGCCCCGGCCTCCATACGGAGACCAGGGCCCTCGTTCATCGAGCGCTGGGCAGGCCTTGCACCTACATCTCCCCACAGGAAGTGGGGCGCCTTTCCTTGGACCACCAACGCCGGGCCCGCAGCCGCTCATCGCGGGCGCGAACTCAAGATCCAATATAGCCCATCCCCGACAGCCCCTGGAACACGGATCTGAGTACCCGTACTCAGAAGCCCCGCTTCCGCTCCTTGTAGCCTGGCGGCGGCGCAAGGTCAGAGTGACGGGCGAGACGGGTGTGAATCAGGGGGAACGAGTGAGTTCGTTCGCACAGGAGTGGGCGCAGCTCAAGAGCGGTCCCGCAGGCGGGGGCTCGATGCGGCTGGCCGGGGCCGGTGACGGCGGCGGCGACGGCAAGGGCGACGTGCAGTCCAGCAAGGCCGCCTGGACGGCGGCGGGCAGTGCCGTCGGCGAGCTGGGCGGTGACCTCAAGAAGGCGCTGACCGCCCTGGAGACGGGGCAGCAGGGGCTGGGCACCGGCGGAGCGGAGAGCGCGGCCGCGCAGTCCGAGGTCTACCAGAGCTGGAAGACGTATCTCGACAAACTGTCCGGGCGGTGCACCGAGCTCCAGGGCAAGCTCCAGCGGGCCGGCAACGACCTGCTCCTGACCGACGAGAACATCAAGGGCCTCTTCGCGGAACTGGGGAAGCAGTACCAGGACACCCCGGCCGTCGGTGGCGAGGGAAAGTGACCTGAGCCGTGGACATCGAGACGCTGAAGACGCTCAAGCTGCACGAGTTCGAGGAGGCCGCGGCCGGATACCGCTCGTCCAGCGACATGGCGAGCGGCGCGAAGGACGCGCTGGAGCAGCGGATCACCGTGCAGATGCGCAAGGTCCTGAAGGGCGAGACGGCCGACGGCGCGATCGGCCAACTGCGCGAGGTGGCCAAGGACTTCCACTACGTACAGGTCGAGTGCGGCCTCGTCGCGACGGCCCTGAAGGCGTTCGCGGCGGACATGCGCCCGGCGCAGGACAAGCTGAAGCGGGCGCTGTCGGAGGCGGCCGAGCACAAGTTCACGGTGGGCGCGGACGGGGCGGTGAGCTATCCGGCGGCCGGGGAGAACCCGGGTGGTTCCCCGCCCGGACCCGGCAACGCGAGTGGCGCCACGGACAAGACCGCCCTGGCACTTCAGGATCAGACGGCCCGCTTCCACCCGAATCCGAACTACGCGATCGCCCAGGGCATCGCCAACCGGATCACCGAGGCCCTCAAGGAGGCCACGGACACGGACCAGAAGTGGGCGCCGCAGCTGCGCAAGCTCAAGGCGGACGACGACCTGGTCGTCTCCGACGGGGACTGGGCGGACGTCGCCAAGGACACCGAGGGCGTGCGCGGGGCGGGCCGGCACTATCTGGACTCCCTCCCCCAGCCCCCAAGGACGGCAGCCCCAAGGCCAACGCCGACTGGTGGAAGGGCCTGGACCCCGACCAGCAGGCCGCCTGGACCGCGCTGCACCCCGACACCGTCGGCGGCCTCGACGGGCTCCCGGCCACGGTCCGGGACGAGGCCAACCGTATGGTCCTCGACACGTCGCACGGCCAGTACCAGACGGAGCTGAACGGGATCCCGAAGCCGCCCGCCAAGGAGTGGACGTGGATCACCGCCGGTATGTTCCCCTCCAAGGTGCACACCGACGAGTGGATGGCGTGGGACCGCAAGTACGGCGACCGGTACCGGCACCTGGAGGCGTCCCTCAAGGGCATGAACGCCATCCAGAACCGGTTCGACCGCACCAGCCAGGACGGCCTGCCCGACGCGTATCTGCTCGGCTTCAGCCCCGAGGGCAACGGCCGGGCCATCCTGGCCAACGGCAACCCGGACACCGCCCGGCACCAGGCCGTGTACGTGCCCGGTACGACGTCGAACCTCAGCGGGTTCGGGGGCAGCATCGACCGGACGACGGAGCTGTGGCGCCAGACCCAGAAAGCCGAACCGGGCGCCAACGTGTCGACCATCGCCTGGCTCGGTTACGACGCCCCTCAGGACATCGTCAAGGACGCTCCGTTCGAGCACTACGCCTATGACGGGGCGCCCGCGTACCGGAAGTTCATGGACGGTCTCGACGCCTCGTACAGCGGCTCCGGCGAGCCCCACCGCACGGCGATCGGGCACTCGTACGGAACCACGCTCATCGGGGCGGCGGCCCAGAAGGGCGATCTCAACGCCGACGACGTGATCTTCGCGGGGAGCCCGGGGGTGAAGGTGGGTTCGGCCGCCGAGATGGACGTGCCGAAGGGGCATGTGTGGAACGAGGAGGCCGACGGTGACAAGGTCCCGGACATCGGCCGCTGGGGCCACGGCGGCAGCCAGTGGAAGCTGGGCGGCGGCACGTTCCTCATCCCCAGCGACGAGGTCTTCGGCGCGAACCAGATGAACACACACCCCGAGGGCAGCGGCCCCTCGGCGACGAAGGGAGCGCACGGCCACAGTGAGTACTGGAACAAGGACACGACGGCCCTGAAGAACCAGGCGCTGGTCGTGATCGGCGAGTACGGCGACGTCACCGCTCCTCACTGACGCGCGCCGGCCGGGCTGCCCCGGCACCCACCGCATTGCCAGCAACCCTCCCGACACCACCAAGGAACCGCATGCTCCGCGTACCGCTCCCCGCCGTCCGCCGACGTCGGCGGCCGGGCAGCGCCCTGTTCCCCCTCGTACTGACCGGACTCCTTCTCAGTGGATGTGGCATGAGCGACGACGACACCTCGAAGATCCCCCTTGCGGGGACAGCCAGCCTCGACGACGCGCGCTCCGCCGTGCAGACGGTCTCCAGCCAGGTCTTCGACTTCACCGGGGTGCCCGGCAAGGCCTCGGAGGCCGGGCCCGGCATCTCGGCGTGCTCGGGCATGGACGAGGAGAAGTACTTCCAGGTCTACCACCCGTGGAACTTCCAGCCGAACTCCCCCGGGGACGTCGACAAGGCCATGGAGCACCTCAAGGCGAAGCTCAACACGGGCGGTTGGGTGCTGAAGGACGAGTACCGCGACAACAGCCCGAACAAGAACCTCAACCTCGTCGCCGACAACGACGCCAAGAAGGTGAGTGTCTCGATCGTCGCGTACGGCAAGCGTCCCAGCCCGAGCCTCGGCATCGAGGTCGTCTCGGGCTGCTACCGGATCCCCGACGGCCAGACGATCCACCACTCGTAGAAGCCGGGAACTCATCCACGGTCCGCCGCGACTACTGGAACCGGGCGGCAGAGGTCCGCCCGCGTACCAAGTGGACCTGGAGAGTTTCGATGCGTTCTCGCGTGTGGTGGCCTACGACGGCCGTGGTGCTCGGCCTCCTGGCGGCGGGCTGCGGCGACGGCGACAAGGACGCCGACAAGGGGAAGGACGCGGCGGCCGGGGCCGCCGTCTCCGCCGGGGGATTCCCCGTCTCCGTCACCGACTGCATGGGCGCCAAAACCACCTTCGCCGCCGCCCCGAAGAAGATCGTCACCAGCAACGCGGCCGCTCTTGAGCTGCTGCTGCGGCTGGGCGCCGGGGACAAGGTCGTCGGGACCGGCTTCCCGCCCGGCAAGGGCACCCTGCCCGCCGACCTGGACGCGCGGGCGCAGCAGGTCAAGGTGCTGGGCAAGATGGTCATCCCGAAGGAGAAGCTCCTCGGGTCCGGCGCCGACCTGTACATCGACACCTTCGCCTCGATGGGCGGTATGGGCGGCGGCGGGATGGGCGACGCGCCCACCGCCGCCGAGTTCAAGGCCGCCGGGATCAAGCACGTCTTCCTGAAGTCCACCGCCTGCGCGGCCGACCGCAAGAGCCCCGTCACCGATCTGTCCGCCGTCCAGGACGACATCACCTCCCTCGGCGCCGTCACCGGCACCTCGGCGAAGGCCGGGGAGCTCGTCGCGGGGATGACGAAGACCGTGGACGGCGTCCAGGCCGCCGTCCGGTCGGTTCCCGAGGCCTCGCGGCCCACCTACTTCTTCTTCGACTACGACGCCGGCACCAAGCAGCCCTCCGTCGTCTGCAACCGCCAGGTCGCCCACGCCGTGATCACCCTCGCGGGCGCCCGCAACGCCTTCGGCGACTGCGACGGCGACTTCAAGCAGGTCGGCTGGGAAGACGTCATCGCGAAGAACCCGGACTGGATCCAGCTCGGCGTACGCGACCGGGGCAGCGAGGCCGCCAACAAGGCGGCGTTCGACGAGGCGCAGAAGTGGCTCCAGGACAACGCCGCCACCAAGGGGCTGAAGGCCGTCAAGGAAGGCCACTTCGTCCGCATCGGCTCCGAGCGGACCACCATCGCCGGTGTCACCAACGCCGACACCGTCCGGGAGATCGCCAAGACGGTCCATCCCGGCAAGGTCGGCTGAGCCGTCGTGGTGTCGCTGCTGTCGTCGCGCAAGAACACCGCGTTGAAGGCCAACTCCCGTACGCTGTCCGCCGGTTCACTCGCCGTCGTCCTCTCCCTCGCCCTCCTCGCCGCCCTCACCGCCGCCGTCTCCTGGGGCTCCACCTCCATCCCGCCGGGCGAGGTGTGGGGCGTGGTGTGGCGCAGGCTGTCCGGGGACGTGCCCCGGCCCGGCACCGACGATCTGATCGTGTGGCAGCTGCGGGTGCCGCGCGCGCTGCTCGCCGCGCTCGTCGGCGCCGGACTCGGTGTCGTCGGTACGGCGGTCCAGGCGCTGGTACGCAATCCGCTCGCCGACCCGTACCTCCTCGGCATCTCCAACGGCGCGTCCCTCGGCGCGGTCGCCGCCATCGTGCTCGGGGCCGGGGCGGGCGGGGCCCTCGGGCTCGGGCTGTCCGGCGCCGCGTTCGCGGGGGCGCTCGCGACGTTCGCGCTGGTGTGGGCGGTGGCCCGGCGCGGCGGCGGGTTCGCGCCGCTGCGGCTCGTGCTGGCCGGGGTCGCGATCGGGCAGTTCCTGTCCGGCTTCACCAGCTACCTCGTCCTCCAGGCGGGGGACGAGCAGCAGACCCGCAGCGTGCTGTTCTGGCTGATGGGCAGTCTGAGCGGGGCCACATGGACGCTGCTCGCCGTGCCCGCCCTCGCGGTTCCGCTCGCGCTGCTGGTCCTCCAGGCCCGCGCCCGGGGGCTGAACGCGCTGCTGATGGGCGACGAGACGGCGGCCGGGCTCGGCATCGACGTCGTACGGCTGCGCCGTGAACTCTTCCTCGTCACCAGTGTGCTCACCGGTGTCCTGGTGGCCGTGTCGGGGGCCATCGCCTTCGTCGGGCTGATGGTGCCGCACGTGTGCCGTCTGCTCATCGGCGGCGACCACCGGCGGCTGCTGCCGGTGTCGGCGCTGATGGGCGCGCTGCTGCTGGTGGTCGTGGACACCGTGTGCCGTACGGCCATGGACGCGCAGGAGCTGCCCGTCGGCGTCGTCACCTCACTGATCGGCGCTCCGGCGCTGCTGTATCTGCTGGACCGGCGCCTGGGGAGCGAGAGTTGAGTACGGGCGGGGAACCCCAGTTGAGGATCGATGTCGAGGATCTGCACGTCGCCTACGGCGGTCGTACCGTCGTCTCGGGTGCGCGTCTGCTCGCCGCCGAAGGGGAGATCACGGGCCTGGTCGGGCCGAACGGCAGCGGCAAGTCCACGCTGCTGCGGACCGTCTACCGGCATCTGCGGCCGACGGCCGGGCGGGTGCTGCTGTCCGGCACCGATCTGCGCGAGCTGAGCCCCGTGCAGGCGGCCCGGCACATCGCCGCGCTGCCGCAGGAGCGCGGCGGCGACTTCGAGCTGAGCGTGCGTGAGGTCGTCGCGATGGGCCGCACCCCGTACAAGCGGGCCTTCGCCGCCGAGGACGCCACGGACGCGGACATCGTGGCGCGCGCCCTCGCCGACGTCGGCATGGACGAGCACGCGGGGCGCCGCTTCACCGAGCTGTCCGGCGGCGAGCGCCAGCGCGTGCTGCTCGCCCGGGCCTTCGCCCAGCAGCCGGACGTGCTGGTGCTCGACGAGCCGACCAACCACCTCGACGTACGCCACCAGGTGGAACTCCTCGCGCTGCTGCGGGCCCAGGGGCGTACCACCCTCGTCTCGCTCCACGACCTCAACGCCGCGGCCTCGGTCTGCGACCGGCTGCACGTGCTGCACGCGGGGCGCGTCGTCGCCTCCGGTACGCCGCGCGAGGTGCTCACCCCCGCGCTGATGGCCGAGGTGTTCGGAGTACGGGCGGCCGTCGTCGACCACCCGCTGACCGGCGATCCGCTGATCGCCTTCGACCACCGGGCCGTGGCGGAAGCGGTTACGGAGGTGACGGTATGAGCAGCGCACCCGATGCCCCAGACCGCTGGTCCCTCGTCGCCGTCGCCGGGCTGCTCTCCTTCGTCGCGATGCTCGACATGAACATCGTCAACGTGGCCCTCGCGGACATCTCCGGCGGCCTCGACGTGTCCGCCGCCACCGCGCAGTGGGCGGTGCTCGGCTACCAACTGCCCGTCGTCGCCCTGCTGCTGCCCGTCGGACGGTGGCTGGACAGCGTGGGGGCGCGGCCCGCCCTGCTGACCGCGACCTGCGGGTTCGCGGTGTGCAGCGCGCTCGCCGCGCTCGCGCCGTGGGCGGCGTGGCTGATCGCCGCACGGGTCGGGCAGGGCGCGTTCGCGGCGGTGCTGTTCGTGCTGATGCCGGTGCTGGCGATGCGGTCGGTACGGCCCGAGCTGCGCGGCCGGGCGATGAGCGTGCCCGCGACGCTCGGCCCGCTGGGGGCGGTGACCGGGCCCGCGCTCGGCGGGCTGCTCCTGGACCACCTCGGCTGGCGCGCGGTGTTCCTCGTCAAGCTGCCGGTCTGCGTACTGGCGCTGGCCGTCGCGTACAAGGCGATGCCCAGGGACGGGCGGCTGCACCGGCCCGACCGGCGCTCGGCGGCCGACGCGCTGCTCGTCGCCGCCGGCGTCACCGTCCTGCTGCTGACGCTGACGCTGGCCTCCTCACACGGCTCGTGGTGGCTGGCGGGCGCGCTCGCCGCCGTACCGCCGCTGTGGTGGTGGCTGCGCGGGCCCGGCGGGCGGCCGGTGACCGGCGCGCTGCGGGCCTCGGGGCTCTACCGGGCGCACGGCGCGGTCCTGGCACTGGCGGCCGCGTTCGCCGCCATGCACTACGTCGTCGCCCTGCACCTCCAGCGCGACGACGGCTTCAGCGCCACCTCCACGGGGCTGACCGTGCTGGCGTTCCCGCTCGGCATGGGGCTCGCCGGACCGCTGGGCGGGCGCCTCGCCGACCGGTACGGCGCCCGGCGGATCGCCACCGCGGGCGCCGTGCTGACCGCCGCCGGCCTGCTGCTGCTCGTCCCGCTCGGCGACAGCTGGTCGGCGCCGGACGTGGCCTGGCGCCTGGCGCTCGCGGGCCTCGGCATGGGCCTGAACGGCGGGCCCACGCAGGCGCTGGTCATGGGCGCGGCCCTGCCCGAGCGGGCCGCCACGGTCGGCTCGGCCGTGCAGCTGGCCCGCAGCCTCGGCTTCACGCTGGGCCCGGCCCTGGCGACCGCCGCGTGGGGGCTCGCCGCGGGCGACGGCGTACGGGCCGGGCTCGCGCTCGCCGCCGTCGCCGCGTGCCTGGCCGTGCCGCTGCTCGCCTTCCCCGTCCGTATCCCGCTGAAGGCGCAGCGCACCGAAGCGGTGTCCGCCGCCCGTTCCTGACCCTGCCCGACGCCCCTGCCCGACCCTGGAGTTGCCCCATGTGCGGAATCACCGGCTGGGTGTCCTTCCGTCCTGACACCCATGACGGCCTTGACGCCCGCGCCCGTACGCCCGTCATCGAGGCCATGACCGCCGCCCTCACCCCGCGCGGCCCCGACGCGGGCGGCGTCTGGCTCGACGAGCACGCCGCGATCGGCCACCGGCGCCTGTCCGTCATCGACCTGGCGGGCGGCGTCCAGCCGATGCCCGACCGGCCCGACGCCCCCACCGCCGTCCTGTCCTACAGCGGCGAGGTCTACAACCACCACCAACTGCGCGCCGAACTACGGCAGTTGGGGCACACCTTCCACACCCGCAGCGACACCGAGGTGGTGCTGCGCGCCTACGCCCAGTGGGGCACCTCGCTCGCCGACCACCTCGACGGCATGTTCGCCTTCGCCGTGTGGGACGCGCGCGAGCAGCGCCTGCTGCTCGTCCGCGACCGGCTCGGCGTCAAGCCGCTGTTCTGGGCGGCCGTCGACGGCGGCCTGGCCTTCGCCTCCGAGCCCAAGGCCCTCTTCTGCCACCCCGAGATACACCCCCGGGTGGACGCGGACGGCCTGCGCGAGGCGTACAGCCTGCTGTTCAACACCGGCCCCACGGTGTGGTCGGGCGTTCGGGAGGTGGAGCCCGGCTCGCTGCTCGTCCTGGACCGGGGCGGCATCCGCGAACGCCGCTACTGGCAGCTGGAGGCGGGCGTCCACGGCGACGACAAGGACACCGCCGTCGACCGCGTCCACCACCTCGTCTCCACGACCGCACGCACCCAGCTGGAGGCCGACGTCCCGCTGTGCAGTCTGCTGTCCGGCGGCATCGACTCCACCGTCCTGACCGCGCTGCTCGCCGACGAACTGCGGCTACGCGAGGGCCCGGGCGCCCGGATCCGCTCGTACGCCGTCGACTACAGCGACCAGGCCGAGCAGTTCACCGGCGATGTGCTGCGCACCGGCCACGACACCCCGTACGCGATCGAGGCGGGCGCCCACATCGGCACCGACCACAGCACGGTCGTACTGGACCCGCGCGCCCTGCTCGACATCGAGCACCGCAGGGCGGTCGTGGTGGCCCGGGACTCGCCGATCGGCGTCGGCGACATGGACACCTCGCTGTACCTCCTCTTCGGGGAGATCCGCCGGCACTCCACGGTCGCCCTGTCCGGGGAGGCGGCCGACGAGGTGTTCGGCGGCTACCCCTGGTTCCACAACCCCAAGGCGCTCGCCGCGCCCACCTTCCCCTGGCTGCTGGTCACCGGCGACGAGGCGGCGATGCCGCTCGACCCGGATCTGGGCCTGCGCATCGGGGAGTTCCGCGACGACACCTACCGCAGCGCGCTGGCGGCCGTGCCGCACGCCGACGGCGAGAGCCCCGCCGAGCACCGCCAGCGCGAGATGCAGCACCTGTCGCTGACCCGCTGGCTGCGCCAGCTCCTGCACCGCAAGGACCGGCTCAGCATGGCGCAGGGCCTGGAGGTGCGCGTCCCCTACTGCGACCACCGCCTCGTCGAGTACGCCTTCGCCACCCCGTGGGCCCTCAAGAGCTTCGACGGCCGCGAGAAGAGCCTGCTGCGGGCGGCGGGCGCGGGCCTGGCCCCGGAGTCGGTGCTGTGGCGGCCCAAGAACCACTATCCGGCCACCCACCACCCCGACTACAACCGCGGGCTTCAGGACATGGCCCGCGACGCGCTGGACGCCTGTGGCGGCCGGGTCCGCGACCTCGCCGACGAGACGCTGATCAAGCCGTGTCTGGACGCCCCGCCCGAGCAGTTGCCGTGGGGCCACCGGCTCCGCCTCGAACGCGTCGTCGACCTCGCCCTGTGGCTGGATCACCACCAGCCCGAACTCGCCCTCTGAGGAGCGCTTTCATGACCATCCAGGAACCGCTGCCGGTCACCGGCCCGGCTGCCGATGCCGTCCCGCTCATGGGCTGCCCGTACAAGCAGGATCCGTACCCCCTCTACGAGCAGATGCGCGAGGACGGCCCGATCCACCGCGTCCTGTTCCCCAGCGGGGTGAACGCCTGGCTCGTCACCGGGTACGACGCCGCCCACGCCACGCTGAACGACGAGCGGCTCGGCAAGAACCACGACCGGGGCAACGACCGCTGGCGGGCCCGCGCCTCGATCATGCCCGAGCCGCAGCACTCCCAGCTCCAGGTCCACCTGCTGCACCAGGACCCGCCCCGGCACACGCGGATGCGGCGCTATGTGACGGACGCGTTCACCCCGCGCCGCGTCGACGCCCTGCGGCCCCGCTTCCAGGAACTGGCCGACGCGCTCGTCGACGCCCTGCCCGAGACGGGCCCCGCCGACCTGGTGGCGGGCTTCGCCGCGCACTTCCCCTTCCAGGTCCTGGCCGAGACCATCGGCCTCCCGGCGCCGCTGGCCGCCCGCTTCGACCGCGACTGGGGCAAGGTCGTCCAGCCGGTGGGCCCCACCGATCCGGGGCGGCCGATGTACGAGGCGCGGCTGCACGGCCTCCAGAGCTATATAGCCGAGGTCGTCGCCCACAAGCGCGAGGACGCGGGCGACGACCTGCTCGGTCGTCTGGTGGCCGCCCGTGACGAGGGCGAACTCACCCAGGAGGAGCTGGACTCCATGATCTTCCAGCTCCTGGTCGCGGGCCAGGAGCCGGTCACCAACCAGATCACCACCGCGCTGATCGCCCTGCTGCGCCACCCCGGCCAGCTGGCCCGGCTGCGCGACGACGCGGCGCTGCTGCCGCGCGCGGTCGAGGAACTCCTGCGGTACGACAGCGCCTTCGAGCTCACCACCTGGCGCTTCCTCGCCGAGGACGACGATCTGCACGGCACGGCCGTACCCGCCGGGGACTCGGTCATCGTCTCCCTGTGCGCGGCCAACCGGGACCCGCGCCGCTTCGAGAACCCGGACGAGCTCGTCCTGGACCGCTCCCCAACCCCCACCTGGCCTTCGGCCACGGAATCCACTTCTGCCCCGGCGCCGCACTGGCCCGCGCCGAGCTCCAGATCGCCCTGGGCACCCTGCTGACCCGGCTGCCGGGGCTGCGGCTCGCCGTCGCGGACGAGGACCTGGAGTGGATCCAGGCGGTGCTGGGACGGGGGACGGTGCGGCTGCCGGTGGCGTACGACAGGCGCGTCTGACGCCGTCGGAAGTGCCGTGACCTGTCTGCGGGCCGTCCTGGGCCGGTCGCGCCCACGCGGCGGAGCCGCACAGGTCACAGCCCCGCGCCCCTAAAGGGGCGCGGTACAGCAACGCACTTCCCCGAGCCCGCTCGGCCCGGCGCCCGGCACACCGCCGAGGCGCCATCCCGCCATGCCCCTACGCCCTCTCGGAGAGAACCCCCATGCCGCTGACCACCGCACCGGACCGTGTCTCCACGAGCCTGAGCGCCTCGATCCTGAACCTGCTGCTGCCCCACCACCGCACGACCGACCACCACGAATCCGCCGTCGACGCGGAGGCGTTCGGGCACCAACTGCGCCGGATAGCGGCCTTCGTACGGGCCGGGGCGCCCGTGGTCTTCACCCTGCCGGGCTTCCCCTGCAAGTCCCCCAACCCGGCGAAGGTGCTCGGCCACCTCCCCGACCAGGGCGAACGCCTGTCGCTGCGGTTCCTGGACGCCCTGTGCAGAGACATCGGCCGGATATACCCACCGGGCGCCCGTATCGTCATCTGCTCCGACGGCCATGTCTTCGGGGACCTCATACACGTCCCCGACGACCACATCGACGCGTACTCCGACGAGTTGCGGGCCCTCATCGCCACGTCCGACCTGGACCGGCTCTCCGTCTTCGACCTACGCGACGTCCTCGGCGATTTGTCGCACCCCGCCAAACGCACCCACGTCCATGACCGTTACGCCCCGAGCGTGGAGACCCTGCGCGCCGAGGTCCGTACGGACGAGCAGACCCTCGCGCTGTACCGGGGCATCACCCGCTTCCTGGTGGAGGACACGGCGGGTTTCACGGGTACGCGGTCCGCCCTCCAACGCGCATGCCGTACCCGCGCGTACGGCGTCATCCAGCGCAGCCGCGCCTGGGGCGACCTGATAGCGGCCCACCACCCCGACGCGGTACGCCTGTCCATCCACCCCCAGCCGGTCGGCGCCCCCAAGTTCGGCATCCGCCTCCTGGACACGCCCGACGCCTGGACGACCCCGTGGCACTCGGCGGCGCTGCGGCGCGCGGACGGCACCTGGACGCTGATGCCGAGCGCGGCGGCGGCCCGGCTCGGGCGCCTCGTCCACCAGGACGGGCGGCCGAGCCACTTCGAGGCGTAGGACTCACCCGGCGGGCGCCGGGCAGATCCGCTTCGGCAGGCCGCCCGCCAGGCTCCGGCGCTCCTCCGGGTCGAGGTCGCGGCCCAGGACCTCGCACACCCGGGCCCTCCAGCGGCCGGGGTCGAAGCGGAGCAGGTCCACCCGCCCGTCCTGGCCGGTCCGCAGCAGGACCTTGGCGTCCTTGGGGGCCGCGATGAACGTCTGGGGGGTGTCGAAGTCGTACGACCGGACCTGGCCGGGGTCGGACGCCTGGACGAAGCGGATGGAGTTCCCGTTGGCCAGGACGAATTCGGAGCTGTCGCCCACGAATCCGCCCCTGTAGTCGCTGAACTGCTTGAGCGGTCCGATCGGCCCATACACCTTCTCCGGCTTTCTCCCGGGCCGCAGCGACCACAGCTCCACCATGTCGCCGCCCGTGCGCACCGCCGCGTACCGTCCGCTGCGGTCGAAGCCCGCGTCGGTGACGTCCGGGCCCAGGGTGAGGCTCAGTGCCTTGTCCTCGCTGCCCGTTCGCAGGTCGACGGCGTGGACGGCCGGGTCCCCGGAGATGATGACCTGTACGTGGCCCGGCGCGGGGTGGCGGAACAGCCTGAACTTGGGGTGCTTGTCCTCGCTGATCCCCGCGTCGCCCACCTCGAACGGTCGCGACAGGCGTTTTCCGGTGCGGGCGTTCCAGTGCTCGACGAGGCTGCCGGAGACGGTGACGAGCTCGTTGTCGGCGGTGAACACGTACTCCGCCTTCTCCGGCTCGCCCTCCGTGTCGAGGGGCGGCTCGGCGGTGCTGATCCGCGCCACCGCGCGCAAGGTGGAGGTGTCCCGGATCATCACCGTGGTGCGGCCGACGAGGTCGGCCAGCAGCGTCTCGGCCCGGTTGATCTTCAGGTCGGACAGCTGCTGCGGGTCCGTCGCCGGGTCGCGTGCCACCTCGGCGAGGCGGCGGGGCGGGCCGGGGCCGTCGAACGACTCCTCGGTCGTGTCCATCAGCACCAGCTGTTCGCCCTTCGAACCCACGTGGGCGAGCATCTTGTCGCCGCTGTCGAGCAGCACCGGCGTGGTGGGGATGTGGGTCGTGTCCATCCCCAGCGACCACCCGGTGACGGCGGTCTCCTCCCAGGCGGCCATGGTGAGCGCGAGCTCCCGCCCGAGGAGGCGCATGTTGCTGAGCGACGTGACCCTGGGGCCGAACAGCGGCTTGACCTCCCTGCCCGGGCGGGTGTCGACCAGGTGCCAGCCGCCGCCCTGGTGCACCGCGTACCGCTCGCCCGTCCGGTCGATGGCCAAGCCGTGGCAGGGCGCGTCGGCGGTGTGGCGGTGGATCCGGCGGCCATCGGCGACCCGGACGGCCTGGTAGACGGGGGTGCTCACGGTGGCGCCCGCCTGGCAGACGACCAGGACGCCGCCGTCGCCGGACAGACCGAGCTGCGCGAGTCGCGAGTCCGTGTAGGCCCGCTCCGCCAGCTGGCGGGTCCTGCCCGTGGCGATGTCGACCGCCACCATCGTCGACTCCTGGGGCGAGGGGCCGGGCCGCTGGGTCACCAGGGTGTTCTCGTCGGGGCCGTACCAGACCGCCTCGGTCTTCGGTCCGGACGGGAGCAGTTGCCGCCGCGTCTTCGTCCGCAGGTCCCACAGCCACAGCCGCCCGCCGTCGTCGACCGCCACCGCCCGGGCGCCGCTCGGGGACAGGGCGGCCATGCCGGCCGAGCCCGCGAACAGCCCGCCGACGGCCTTGAAGGCGCCTTCGCCGTCGATCCGCCCCGTGCTCGTCAGCAGGTGTTCCGCGTCCCGGGCCGCCGGATCCACGTCGTGCCAGAACAGCGTCCCGTCCTTCGCCCCCAGGTAGGCGATCCGCCGGCCGTCCCGGCTCACCATCGGGCCACGGGCCTTGTCCGGCAGGCGCAGCGGCGTGCGCAGGACCCTGCCCCGGGCACGTACGTACAGCGTCGCGCGGCCCTCCTTGGTCGTCACCAGCGTCACGGCGCCGTCCGGACTCATCGCGACCGCGTCGATCTTCCCCTGAACACCCGTCAGCACCCAGTCGGCGTCCTTGAACTGGTCGTAGCGGCGCAACAGCGCGCTGCGGGCCTCCTGGGTGGGGGCGATGTCGTACGCGGCGATCGCGGCCAGGGCGGCCTGCCCCGGGTCGGTCGTGGTGAGGTCGCGAGACATGCTGGCCAGGGCGCGCGAGCGGGCCTCGGCCCGGCGCTGGTCGCTGACGTGCGACTGGTAGACCAGGAACGTGCCGAGCCCGGCGATCAGCGCGAGCACCAGGGCGGCGGCGGTCCAGGCGGCGCGCAGCCGGGTGCGGCGGGCGCGGTGGCGGCGGCGGGCCAGCGCCAGGAACTCCCGCTCCCGCTCGCTCAGTTCGCGCTCACGCCCGCCGAGCCAGTGCTCGGTCGCGGCGAGCTGGCGCGGGCCGGGCAGCAGATCGGCCCGGCGGCCGCCGCGCTCCCAGCGCCTGCGGTCGTGGACCAGTTCCGCCCGGCCCGCCAGGAACTCGGCGTCGGCCCTGACCTGGCGGCGCAGCGCGGGCCAGGCGGTGACCAGTGCCTCGTGGGCGAGTTCGGCGGTCTGAGGCTCCTCCTCGCCGCCGTGCAGGACGAGCAGGCGCCGCTCGGCGAACGCCCGTGCCAGGGCCCACCGCTCCTCGCCCGCCTCCTGCCGGGTGAGCCTGCGCCTGAGCGGGGTGTCGCTGCCGGGGTGCACCCGGACCAGGCCGGTGAGCAGCCGCAGCGCCTCGGCCTCCGTCCCCTCGACCGCCGCCCTCTCGCCTTCCGTCCCCTCCTCTTCCCTCCCGGGGCGCACGATCTCGCGCCAGGCCCGCTCGGAGTGGAGTTCCAGTGCGCCGCGTACGCCGCCCATCTCCTCGTACGCCGCCGAGCGCAGCCGTCCGCTGGCCCGCCGCTCCCACAGCTGTTCCAGGACGAAACCGAGCAGCGGCAGGATGCCCGGCTCGCCGCCCGCGTCGTCGAGGATGCGCCGCTCCAGGCCCGGGTCGTACGCCACCGCCGGGACCTGTTCCAGCGGCCGGACGACGACCTCGCGCAGCTGGTCGCGGGACATCGGCGTCAGCGGCAGCGTGGCGCCGGAGCGCAGGGCGGGGCCCAGGCGCGGGTGTTTGAGCGTCGCGTCCATGAAGTCGGAGCGCAGGGTGAGCAGGACGCGCGACCCCGGTGCGGGGTGGGCGGGAAAGAGCAGGTCGGCGGCTTGGGCGAGCTCGTCGTCGGTACGGTCGAGGAGCGCCTCGGCCTGGTCGAGGACGATCAGGAGCCTGCCGGAAGGGCTGCCCGTGGCCCGGTGGAGGGCGTCGGCGAGGCCGAGCGAGGCGAGCCAGGTCTCGACCTGGTCGGCGCTGGAGGCCCGGGCGGGCAGCCCGTAACTGCCGGAACGTATCCGCTCGTACAGCTCGGTGGCGATCGCGGCCCGGGGGGAGGCGATGCGCCCGGCGTTCACCACCAGCACGTCGTATCCGGCCTGCCGCATCCGGGGGGCCACTCCGGCCAGGGCCAGGGAGGACTTGCCCGAGCCCGACGGCCCGTACAGGGTGACCGTCCGGTGCTCACCCCGCAGGGCGCGGACCACCTCCTCGATGTCGTCGTCCCGCCCGAAGTAGACGTCCGCGTCGCTCTCCTGGAAGGTGGCGAGCCCCCGGAACGGCGGGGCGGGGCTGAGGACGGCGGCGAGCGCGGGCACCTCCCTGAGCAGGGTGCGGGTGCTGAGCACGAAGGCCTGCTGGGCGTCCTGTTCGGGCTGGGCCGCCACGACGAGGCCGACGGCGGCGCCGAGTTCGTTGTCCCAGACGGGGGTGCCGCTGAAGCCCCGTCTGACGTGGGCGCTCTGCCCGTCGGCCCGGGAGAGCTGGATCCAGCCCTCGCTGGTGGCGCCGCTGAACCTGCCCCGGAACCACATCTCGCCCGGCTCCCCGCCGGTGAAGCCGACGGCGCGGGCGCCGTGCTCCCAGACGGTGTCGGGGTCGGCCATGGGGAGGGGGGAGGTGCCGGGGACGGGCTCGGGCAGGCGCAGGACGGCTATGTCGCCGGTGCGGTCGGGGCGGGTGGGGATCCAGTGTTCGACGGTGGCGGTGGTGGGGGGACGGGCGGGGGGCGGGGCCGGGGGGTCGTCGTGGCCTGCCCCTGTTTCGGCTTCGGCCGCCGCGTTCGCCCCGGTCCCGCTCGCCCCGGTCCCGGCCAGCGGGAAGTCGACGGTGAGCACGGCTCCCGCCGCCACGGTCTCCTGGCGGGGCCGTCCCAGTGCGTCGGAGACCACGTGGGCGCAGGTCACCACCAGATCGGGGGCGACGAGGGCGCCCGCGCCGCAGACCGCGCCGCCGCGCCCCGCGATCCGTACGACCGTCGAGGCCAGCACCTCGTCCGCGCTCCGTGCCTGCGCCCCCGTCACCACGACCTCCGCGTCCTCGCGCCACCGCGATGGCGGGACACCTGGTCAACTCCCTTGCGGAGCATCGTCGGCCGTCCCGCCTCGGGTGTCACTCCTGTTCCAGGTCAGAGTCACGGAGAAATTGGCCTCCGTGGCGGTGCTGGCGATGACGACGTCCGCCTCGGCCGACAGCGACACCCCGAATTCGAGGGTGATCTCGTCGGGCGAGTTCGCCAGATCCCGGAACCGCCCCACGAAGCTCTCCGCGACGGGCCGTACGGTGTCGAGCATCTGCCCGAACGTCCGCTGGGCCCGGTTGACGGACCCGTCGCCCCGCCCCACCCGTACCAGGCTCTCGTCCACCTCGCGGACCTGGACGCGTATCGTCTCGTCGCTGCCTTCGGCCAGGGGCACTTCGACCGTACGGACAAGGCGTTCGCTCACGGCATCCTCCAGTTCGTCGGGCTGGGGATCATAGCCAGCGGGCGCGGGGCACCCGGCGGCGGCCCGGGGAACGGATCGCCCGCGAACGCCATCTACCGGGGTGCGCACCGCCAGGACGGTAGAACTGGGCGAAGGGAACCCCGGTCACCGTCGGGCTTGCGGCCATCCGGCTTCCGGTCATCCGCCTTCCGTCCATCCGCCTTCCGTCCATCCGACAGAGAGTCACCACGGTTCATGGGCCTCACAAGTACCACCGTTCTGCTGCTGGCCGTGATCTGCACGGTGCTGCTGTTCGCCGCCACGATCTGGGTGTGGCCGTTCCTGGCGCGGCGGGGGTGGATGCCGGTGGTGGGCCGGGTGGGTCTGGTCCTGGCGATCCAGGTGCTGCTGTTCTCGTCGGTGGGCCTCGCGGCGAACAGGACGTTCCTCTTCTACGGGTCGTGGGCGGACCTCTTCGGGAAGCAGTCGGGCGTGGGGGTCCTCGGCACGCAGGCCATCGGCAACCCCGGGGTGAAGCTGGTCAGCAAGGAGGAGGTCCCCGTTCCGGGGTCCGGGACGCCGCACCTCAGCGGCGAGGTGCAGAAGATCTCGGTGCAGGGGGAGCGGTCGCGGATCGTCAGCCCGGCGTACGTGTATCTGCCGCCGGAGTACTTCCAGAAGGAGTACGAGACGAAGACCTTCCCCGCGGCCGTCGTCCTCACCGGCTTCCCCGGCACCGCCGAGAACCTCCTCAAGGGGCTGCGCTACCCCAAGACGGCGTGGATGCAGGTCAAGCAGAAGAAGATGCAGCCGATGATCCTGGTGATGATGCGGCCGACGGTGGCTCCGCCCCGTAACACCCAGTGCATCGACATCCCCGGCGGCCCGCAGACGGAGACGTTCTTCGCCAAGGACCTGCCGAAGGCGATCTCGGGCACGTTCCGGGTCGGGACGGCGCCACGCAACTGGGGTTTCATGGGGGATTCGACGGGCGGCTACTGCGCGCTCAAGCTGGCCCTCCAGCACCCCGAGGCGTACGCGGCCGGGGTGGGTCTGTCCGCCGACTACAACGCGGAGGTGGACCGCGACTCGGGCGACTTGTTCCATGGCGACAAGTCCGCGCAGAAGCGCGCCAACCTGCTGTGGAGCCTGGACCATCTGCCGCAGGGCCACTCGTCGTTCCTGGTCACGACGTCGAAGCACGGCGAGACCAACTACCGGGCCACCCAGCAGTTCATCGCGAAGGTGCGCAGCCCCGCCCGTGTCTCGTCGATCACGCTGGATACGGGCGGGCACAACTTCAACACGTGGCGGCGGGAGATCCCGCCGGCGCTGGGGTGGCTGAGCGGGCGGCTGCGGGCGCAGTGACCTCCGGTCGGTTACGCGCCGGCTGCGGGCGCAGTGGCCTCCGGTTGGTTACGCGCCGGCTGCGGGCGCAGTGGCCTCCCGGCCGGTCACGCGACCCGCTCGGCGAGGAAGTCCTCCCAGGTCCGCGTGCCGACCAGGGCGTGGTCGAGGGAGAGGTTGACGCCCGCGCGGTAGGCCTTCCCGGCCTTGCCCGGCACCCGGACGGGCATCATCAGCCGGTGCTTGCCGCGCGCCTTGAGGTATGTACGGTTGACCTCGCCCATCCCGTACACCTTGGGCCCGGCCAGGTCCGCGACCAGCCCCTGCGGTTCGCCGAGGGTCAACTCGACGAGCCGGGCAGCGACTTCCTTCGCGTCAACCGGCTGGAAACGAATGCCGCCGGGAACGGGAATGACCGGCATCTTGGCCATCTTCTCGGCCATGGTGAGCAGCAGGTCGTGGAACTGGGCGGCCCGCAGCGTCGTCCACGCGATCCCGGACTCCGCGATGGCCCGCTCGGCGCCGAGCTTGGCCTGGAAGTAGCCGAGGGGGACGGTGTCGGCGCCGATGACGGAGATGTAGACGATGTGCTTGACGCCGGCGCGGGTGGCGGCGGCGACGAGGTTACGGGTGGCGACGTCGTCCCCCTTGGGCCCGCCAGCAAGGTGCAGAACGGTCTCGACCCCGTCGAGGGCGGCATCGATCCCCTCCCCCTTGAGCAGGTCGCACCCCACGTACTCCACACCGCTGTCCCCGCTCTCGCGCGGATTCCGGCTCAGCACCCGCACGATACGCCCGGCCTCCCGCAGAAGGGGAACGACGTGCCCGCCGAGGGTGCCGGTGCCGCCGGTGACCAGGATGGGGTTCGTCATGACGCTTCACTCCAGAACTCGCTTCCGTGCCCCCACCGGTCCGGCGGGGTGAGCCGCGCTTCTCGGTGGCTCTGCTTCTGTGAAACGTGGGGGCGGGGGAACGTGACACGTTCGGGAGAACTTTTTTCGGAGGGGGTTGGTGACGGCCCTGCCGCCGCCGCTCACCCGCCCACTCATCACGGCGTGACAGCCGGTACGGCAGAGCCCGCAGACGCGAACACCGAACCGGCTAGCGGGACTTCACCGCAGGGGCCCGACCACGGCGACAAGACGGGTGAGCACCGTCAGCGGATGCCGTCCTGCACCAGCTGCACCAGCAGACCCGCATCCCGCAGATCCGGCAGCGCGGCATCGGCACCGGCCGCCTTGAGATCGGCTTCGCTGCTCTTGCCGGAGGCGACGGCGACGACCTGTACCCCGTGGGCCCGGCCGCCCTCGACGTCGGCCGGAGTGTCGCCGATCAGGATCGCGTCGGCCGCAGCGACGCCCGCCCGATCGAGGGTCAGTCGCACCAGGTCGGCGCGCTCGTCGGCGTCCTCTCCGTAAGCGCCGATCTCCCAGTCGATGTGTGCGTCCAGACCGAATACGGACAGCTTGACCTTGGCGACGCCTTGGATGTTCCCCGACACCACCGTCTGCCGGACGCCCGCCGCTGCCAGGGCACCCAGGGCCTCTGCGGCTCCGGGAAGTGCCCACCCCCGTTCCCGGAGCTCGGGCGCTCGCTTCAGATGCTGCTCTTCGAGGGCATGAGCGAACCGCTCGAAGTCGTTCCGGTCCGTGACCAGCCCGTGCAGCTTCGCGGTCTCCCGGAAGATGACCGGCTCGGTGATCCCGTCGATCTTCGCCTGCTCCCGCATCGGCACACCCGTCGCAGCCTCGAACGCCGCTGCCGACAGCTCCCGGCCCACCCCGCGCGTATCGATCAGCGTGTGGTCGATGTCCCACAGCACCAGCCGCATGTCGCCCTCCCCAACTGCCCGTGTGCCACTGGGTATCCAGAGTCCGCCCGAGCGGGCGCACAGCGTGCCCGCCCACCGGTTCTCGCCCTACGCTGACCACTATGGACTCACCGAGGCTGCCCGTCGGTGAGCGGATCGTGTACTACCGCCGGGAGAACGGCAACCGTACGCGAGCCGCCGTCGCCGGGCTCTGCGGCATCAGCGAGCGCTACCTCGCCTACATCGAGGGGGGTCAGCGCATCCCCTCCCACGACGTCCTCGTCCGTATCGCCGCTGAACTCGGGGTCCCCGTCAGCGCGCTCCTCACTGAAGACTCCGCGCCCGAACCAGCCGCTCCGCCGACCATCGCGCCCGCCGTCGCCCGAGCCCTCATGGGCTATGGAGCGCCCCGCTCCCGCGACGCCCTTCCGGTCGGGGAACTCCGCGATCGCGTCGAGGCTGCCTGGCGGATCTGGCAGACGTCCAGAACCCGCTTCACGGAAATCGCGACCGTGCTCCCGCCGCTCATCGCAGACGTCGAGCACGCCGCTCGCGCACACCGCCACGGGACGGACGACCTTGGGCGCCGCGACGTTCTGCGTACCGCCGCCGACCTCTACGGATTGACGCGCTCCTACTGCCGCCGCACCGGCCGCAACGACCTTGCCCTCGTGGTCGCCGACCGGGCCCTGCGCGCCGCCGAAGACGCCGATGATCCCATCCGTATAGCGGCAGCCAGCTGGAACATGGGGCACGTCATGCTCTCCGACCCGCGCGAAGGCGCCGTCGAAGAGGCCGCCGACATCGCCCTCTCGGCTATCGAAACCCTCACCCAAGGCAACGAGACCCGTGAAACAAGCGCCATGGCTGGGGCCCTCCAACTCGTCGCTGTCGTCGCCTGCGCCCGTCGCCGCCAGTGGTGGAAGGCACGCGACAGGCTCGCCGACCAGGCATGCGGCCTTGGCGACCGCGCGGGTGAGGGGAACGTTCAGCACACGGTGTTCGGCCCGACCAACGTCGCCCTGCACGCTCTGAGCATCGAGATGCTCGCCGGAGAGACGGGGGAGGCCTTGCGTGTCGCCGACAGCATCGACACCCACCGACTGCCAAGCCGCGAAAGGGCGTTCACGTTCACGCTTGAAGTGGCCCGCTGCTACGCCATGCGGCACGAAGACGCCGCGACCCTCGTCCACCTCCTACGCCTGGAGGAACTCTCCGCCGAAGACCTGGCTCGCAGCCCGGCTGCCCTCGATCTCCTTGCCGACCTGCGCAGACGAGCCCGGCCCACCTACCGGGACCAGGTGGACGCCCTCGCAGTGAGGGCTGGCCTGACATGAACGGAGAGTTCATGCGAACGCTCAGTTCATGGCGTGCGCCGTCGCAGCCCCTACCGTCTCCCCATCCCCGAGGAGACGAGGCGACATGCCCACCCGGCCCACCATCCCTTCCGCCACGGGCAACCACCTGGAGGCGGCCGAAATCGAGGACGCACCCAACCATCGGCCCATCGACCCGGCGCGGTACCGCCCCTGCGAGGTGTGCCACGAGCCGGGTGCCGACACCCCCACCCACATCTTCGTCGCCGACTCCGGCGCCAGCCACACCAGCTACGCGCACCGCGGCTGCGCCGAGGCGTCCGGGCCCGCCGGGGTGATCACGCCGTGATGAACCAGACCACCAGGGCCATCACCGACTGGCTCGCCGCCTCCCACGACGCCCCCGCCCAGGCCCACCGGGAGTTCGACGCCGGCATCGCACTGCTCCGCACCGGCACGCGGTTCGAAGCGATCCGCCTGCCCGCCCCCGTCGTCCACGCGGCCGCAGGCAGCGAAGACCCGGACACCGTCGCCGCGTTCCTCGCCACAGCCCTCCCCAGCGGGGCCGTCATCCACGACGCGTATGGGGTGGGGGTCTGGTACTACGCACTCGTCCCACCCGGCACCTACACCGCCTGGCGGACGCCGGGCGTCGAATGCCTACGCCCAGGAACCTGGCTGGGAGTCCCCCGCGTCGAACGGACCGCACGCCCCGGCCCGTACTGGGCCCTCCCACCCCGCGCCGTGGGCAGCCTGTGCGCGGCCCAGGCCGTCGCCGGCCTGGTCGCGCTCGGGCAGCACAGACTGCGCCAGACGCCGACACCGGAGCGGACGCCATGAGGTCCGTGATCCGCTACGCGGAATGGACGCTCGGCCCGGACACCACCCCCGGCGCCTCCGCACCGATCCACGTCATGGAGTGCACCACCTGCCTCGACACCTCCCCGCCCTCCGACACCCGCGACGGGCCGGAGGACTGGGCGATCCAGCACACCGCACGGCACCACGACCACACCGGCTTCCGCGCCGTCGTGACCTCCTTCGCCCGCGTCACCCCGGCCCCCGGCAACCCGCTCCACGCAGAGCCGACGTCTCGATGACGGCCGCTCCCCCCCCGGCGAGCAACAGCCCTCCCCCTGCGGCCACTTATCACGGCGTGATAACCCAGCAGCGTTCCCGGAGCCAACCAAGAGAGACAGAAGAAAGACAGCAGTCGTGATCCAAGGCCCGACAGTCAGCCGAGGAAGTCGACGCGGTCGATCAGGCCGTCGCGGACCCGGTAGGCGACCAGCACACGCAGGGGGTCGTCCGTGATGCCGTGGGCGATCTCGTGGTCCACCACCCAGTCGCCCTCGGTGAGCCGGCCAACGATCTCGGCCCGGCAGCGCCCCGCGGCGAACTGGTCGGCGTACGCCTCCCGCACGGCGTCGCGCCCGAGCAGGCGGTCGCCGCCGCGGCGGTTGACGCAGACGTCGGGGGCGTACGTCGCCGCGAAGGCTTCGAGGTCATGGCTGTTGTAGGCGGCGAGCTGGCGTTCGACGACGGTCTCCGGGGTGATCACCAGTTGATCATAAGGACGTGGAACGCCGACCACTTCGGCGGCGACGGCCTCACGCCGCAAACCCCACATTAGTCACATACTCATACTGCCCCCACTGCGACCCCAGGTCCTCGATGACGTCCGTCCACGCCCCGTCGAGCGCCTCCGCGTCCGCCGCCGCCCACGCCTCGACGATGCGGTCCCACCGGCGTACGTTCAGGGCCCGGTACTCCACCACCCGCTGCCGCGGCCGGGGCACCTGGGACTGGTTGAGGGGGTGCAGCTCCACCCGGGTGCCGCCCGCCGAGTTGAGGCGGCGCAGCAGGTGGCGGGCCACGTTGTGGCGGCGGACCGTCCAGTACGCGCGGTCGATGCGCTCCAGGTTCGCCGCGGTGGGGTTGCGCGCGCCCGCCAGCCACGCCCTGACCGTGCGGTCGGTCACCGTCAGGCCCGCCTCCCGCGCCGCCGCCCAGGCGTGCGGGGTACGCGTCAGGTAGTGCAGCCGCGCCAGCAGGCCCCGCCTGACCGTCACCGGCGTCGCGATGCCGCCCGCGAGCGAGTCCAGGACCCGGGACACGGCCTCGCTGCCCTTGATGCCGCGCGCCCCGTACTTGCCGAACTCATGGCTGTGCTCCGGCACTTCAGCCCTCCCCGCCCACCGCGCCGGCGGTGTACGTGTCCTTGACCTTGACCTCCGTCACGCCCCGGCCCTCCGCGAACACCTTGCGCCAGTCGCCGATCACATGGAGCTCGTCGGTGCCCATCGCCCGAACCACCGCCAGACCCTCGTCGTGCGCCTTGTACGCCTTCATCCAGAGGTTGGCGAACGCCTGGGAGCGGATGATGTGCATCCAGTCCGGACGGTACAGCTCGCGGTTGTAGTTGGACTCCCCCATCGTGGAGACGAACTTGGAGTACATCGCCTTCACGTACTCCAGCGTCACCTCGTCCCCGTCCGCGAGCGCCGCGTCACGGGCGTCCTTGAGGGCGATACGGAACTTCTCCAGGAGGTTCTCCGTCGCCCCGGACGTGAACGACTCGTGGATCTCGGGGGGTTCGCACAGCCCGTACTTCGGTCCCGACAGGCGTTGCAGCAGGCGCAGGGTCGGCTCGGTCACCCACAGCGGGCCGGGCTCCTCGCGGTTGCCGATCGGGTTCGGCAGGACGTCCTCGTGCTCCCACACCGGCGGTGTGATCAGGTGTACGCCCGCCCGGCGCCGGTCGTGCGCGAAGCCGGTGGAGTGCTCCAGCTGCCCGAGCGGGAGGTGGGTCTTCAGCGCGGAGAGGTACGCGCCGTTGATGTCCAGCGCCGTCACCTCGTGCTCCCCCGGCGGCAGCTCGCGCCGCGTCCACTTGGGGCGCGCCTCCCAGATCTGGTCGGCGCCCTTGGCCGTCTGCTTGCGCAGCACGTCCGGGATCCAGGGGTGGGCGATGATGTCGTAACGCGCCCCCTTGCGCGACTCGTCCAGCAGCCGCATCGCGTCCGGGATCGCCCGCTTGACCAGCGCGGCGGTGGCCGCCTCGACGTCCCCGTGATGCTCGGCGAGGGCCCCGCGCACGGCCTGGGTGACGAGGTCGGAGGGCTCGGGGCGGGGCGGCTGGAAGGCGCGGCGGGTGGGGGGTTTGGCCGACTCCGGGGGGCGCGCGGTGCGTGGTGTGTGCGTCGCGCGGGGCACGGCGGACTCGTTCGCTGTACGGGCCGGGGTCTGCGGGGCCGCCAGGACCTGGGGAGCCTGCGCGGCCACCGGGTCCTGCGCGACCGGAGCCGCCGCCGTCTCGCACTCCGCCGGATCCAGGTGCTGCGCGAACCCCGCCACCCGCTGCCGGGCCGGACGCCCGCACAGCACACACGGCTCGGGCGCACCGAGCGACTCGACGTCGTCCCCGGCCTCGTCCCCGGCCTCGCCCACCGGCGCGGACTCCAGCTCCGCCTCGACCTCCGGTTCAGGCTCCAGCTCCGGCTCCGGCTCGGACTCCTCCAGCCGCTCCCGCAACCCCTCCAGCAGATACGCGTACCGCGTACGCACCTCGCCCGACGGGTCACGGCCCGTCTCCCACCCCGTGACCGTCGACGGGCTCACCCCGAGCGCACGGGCGACCTGCGCCTTGGAGAGGCGGGCGGCCTCGCGCAGCCGCAGGCGCTGCTCGGGCGCCGGGAGCGCGGCCTCGGGACCCACCGAGGCGAGCAGCGAGTCGATCGCGTCGAAGTCGCTCACGGTCCCACCACCCCGTCCTTCACGTTCATGTTCTCGGCCATACGCAGGCCATACACAGGCCATCGCAGTCGCGCTGGCTAGCCTAGTCGTTCGGCGAGGAACGCCTCCCAGGTCCGCTCCCCCAGCACCGCGGTCCCGTCCAGGGACAGGTTCTCGCCCGCCCGGTAGGCCCGCCCCGCCTTGCCCGGCATGGGCACCGGCACCAGCAGCCGCCGCGTACCGCGCGCCTGGAGGTACGTACGGATCAGCTCCCCCATCCCGTACACCTTCGGCCCGGCCAGATCGGGCGCCTGCCCGGACGGCCCGGCCAGGGTCAGCGCCACCAGCCGGTCCGCCACGTCGCGCGAGTCGACCGGCTGGAAGCGCAGGCCCGCCGGAACGGGCACGACCGGCAGTTTGGCCGTCTTCCGCGCCAGCAGCAGGATCAGGTCGTGGAACTGGGCCGCGCGCAGGATCGTCCACGGGATGCCGGACAGCCGTACCGCCTGCTCGGAGGCGAGCTTCGTCCCGAACCACCCCAGCGGCACGCGGTCCGCGCCGATGACCGAGATGTAGACGAAGTGGCGCACCCCGGCGCCGGAGGCGGCCCGTACGAGGTTGCGGGTCGCCTCGTCGTCGCCCTTGGGTCCGCCCGCCAGGTGCACCACGGTGTCGGCGCCCTCGACAGCGGGCCCGAGCCCCTCGGGCCGCAGCAGGTCGGCGGCGACGTACTCGGCGCCGCCGCCGCCGTCGCGGCCGTGGCGGCTGAGCACGCGTACGTGGTGGCCCGCGTCCAGCAGGAGCGGCACGACGTGGCCGCCGAGCGTGCCGGTGCCACCGGTGACCAGGATCGTTGACGCCATCGCGGCTGCTCTCCTCGACTCGTTGCCGTGCCCATTGCCGTACGTACGTGGGCTCGTGGGCTGGTGGGCGCGTGGGCTCCCCGAAGAAGATGAGCAGGTCGGCGGTGATCTACTTCTCAGACACACCGCGCGTGAGGAAGGCGACCGGAGGAATGGGGCCAATGGACGAGCACATAACGCAGACGCCGGAGCCGACGCAGGAGCCGACGCGGACGCAGGAGCCGACGCGGACGGGCACGCAGGCGCCGGAGCAGACCCGGACGCTGACGGACCGTTTCGAACAGGACCGGTCCCATCTGCGTGCGGTGGCGTACCGGATGCTCGGCTCGCTCGCCGAGGCCGAGGACGCCCTGCAGGACGCCTGGCTGCGCGCGAGCCGCGCCGACATCGACGACGTCGAGAACCTCGGCGGGTGGCTGACGACGGTCGTGGCGCGGGTGTGCCTGAACATGCTCCGCTCCCGCCGCACCCGGGGCGAGGACCCGCTGGACGAGGCGGTCCCGGACGTCGAGAGCGGCCCCGGCCAGGAGGAGGGGCGGCCCGACCCCGAGCAGGAGGCGGTGATGGCCGACTCGGTCGGGCACGCGCTGCTGGTGGTGCTCGACACGCTCGCCCCGGCGGAGCGGCTCGCGTTCGTGCTGCACGACATGTTCGCCGTGCCGTTCGACCAGATCGCCCCGATGATCGAGAAGACCCCGGCCACCGCCCGCCAACTGGCCAGCCGCGCCCGCCGCCGCGTCGGGAGCGGCACCGCCGCGCCCGACCCCGACCTGTCCCGCCGCCGCCAGGTCGCCGAGGCGTTCCTGGCCGCCACCCGCGGCGGGAACTTCGAAGCCCTGGTCACCCTGCTCCACCCCGACGTGGTCCTGCGCGCGGACAAGGCGGTCGTCCCCAGCCCCGAGCCCATCTTCCTGGGCGGCGCCGTCACCGTCGCCAAGGCGGCGATGGCCGCGGTGGGCCGCGCCCGCTTCACCGGAGTGGCCCTCGTGGACGGCGCCCCCGGCCTCACCATGGCCCCCTACGGCCGCCTGCGCGTGGCGCTCCACTTCACCTTCGCCGACGACGCGATCACCGAGATCGACGTCATCGCGGAACCGGCACGCCTGCACGACCTGGACATCTCGGTGCCCGCCATCTGACGGCAACCGCTCCCCCGGCCCCGGCCAGACTCCACGAAAGCCGGGGCCGAGGGACACGCCCACGGGCCGCCACGGGCTGCGACCCCCCGCACGACCTGCACCGACACGCCGACTACGCTCCCGCTCATGCACCTGTCGGCCGACGCCATCCTCTTCGACAGCGACGAGACGCTCGTCTCCAGCATGCGTTCGGTCGTACGGGCGTGGACGCGGTGGGCCGAGACGTACGGCATGACCCTCCAGGACGTCGCCCGCGTCGAGGTGCACGGGCGGCCCGCCGCCGCGATCGTGGCCGAGCTGCTGCCCGCCGCCCAGGTCGCCGAGGCCGTGGCACGGCTGGAGGACGCCGAGGTCGCGGACGCGGCCGGGGGCGGCGTGGTGCCCGTACCGGGCGCGCCCGAACTCCTCGCCGCGCTCCCGCCGGACCGCTGGGCCGTGGTGACGTCCGGCACCCGGCGCGTGGCCGAGGCCCGCCTCGCCCAGGTCGGCATCCGCCCCGCCCACCTGATCACGGTCGACGACATCACCCACCACAAGCCCCACCCCGAACCGTTCCTCCTGGCCGCCGAACGCCTCGGCGTCGCCCCGGCCCGCTGCCTGGCCGTCGAGGACGCCCCCGCCGGCCTGGCCTCGGCCCGCGCCGCCGGAATGAGCACACTCGCCCTCACCAGCACCCACCGGCCCCACGAACTCGACGCGGACGCCACGGCCACCGACCTCACCGCCGTATCCGTACGGGTCACACCGACCGGCCTGGAGATCACCGTCAACTGACCGGTGCGTAAAGGGCAGAGCATTGCGCGCGCTTGGCACGGGCGTGCCTTCTCCCCGCCTATTGCGTTGTAAGGGCATGAATGTATGTCGAGTTCTCAGTACTGCCGTGGCAGGGTCGGCGTTGGTGGCCGCAATGGCACCTTCTGCTCAGGCGTTTGACCTCGGCCGGACCATCAGCAGCGCCGCGCAGACGGCCGCCGTGGCCGGGCAGAAGGCGAAGCCCGTGGCCGAAGGGATTGTCGGTCCCCATTTCGACAAGAAGGTCAAGGCCGCCGGGGATGCCGTGAAGGCCGGGACCGACGCCGTGAAGGCCGGGCACGACCTGGTCAGTTGAGTTCACCGGCACGGGGAGGGGAGCCCGAACCAGTTCTCGTTCCGGTAGTGGTGCCGGTTCTGGTTCTGGTTTTCTCTGCCTTGTCCTTCCGCCCCTGAGGAGTTGATCCTCGGGGGCGGACTTCCCTTTTATGCGACTTATGCGACTTCAACGGCGGGTGGAACATTGTCCGTTGGTACGGATAGTACGAACAGTGAGCGCGTCGGTGATCTCCGCGATCTCCATGGTCTCGATCTCGCCGATCCGCAGTTCTGGAAACTGCCCCGCGACCGCCGCCTCGAGGCCTTCGCCCTGCTGCGGCAGCTGGACCGGCCCGCCTACTTCGTCGAGCGGGCCGCGGCCGGGCGGCGGCGGCCCGAGCGCGGGTTCTACGCCCTCGTGCGGCACGCCGACGTCGTCGAGGCGAGCCGGATGGCCGACGTGTTCGCCAGCGCGCCGGGAGCCACCTCCCCCGAGCCGCCCCGCTGGGTGCGGGGGGTGTTCGGGGACTCCATGGTCAACCTGGACGGGCCGCGCCACGCCCAGCTGCGGCGCGTCGTCTCGCGCGCCTTCACCCCCCGCGTCCTCGCCGACGCCGAGAGCGGCATCCGCGACCTCGCCGCCCGTATCGTCGACGACCTGCTGGCCACCGGGGCCGACGAGTTCGTCTCCGCCGCCGCCTCCCGGATGGCCTTCGAGGTCATCTGCGACATGCTCGGCGTGCCCGAGCCGGGCCGCGTCGAGATCGCCCGCCAGGTCGACCGGGCCTCCGAGAACGCCGGAGTCGCCCGTACGCTGCGGGCCCGTATCCGGGTGCCCGGGCGCGGGTTGCGGGCGCTCGCCCGGATGCAGCTCACCGTCGCCGCGCTCGGGCGCGAGCGGCGCCGACGGCCCACCGGCGACCTCATCTCCGCCCTGGTCACCGCCGACGTCGACGGGCAGGCCCTCAGCACCCGCCAGCTGGGCTCGTTCTTCTCGCTGCTCATGGTCGCGGGCGTGGAGACCACCCGTAACGCCATCGCCCACGCGCTCGCCCTGCTCACCGACCACCCCGACCAGCGCGAACTGCTCACCGGCGACTTCGAGCGGTACGCCGACGGCGCCGTCGACGAGATCGTCCGCTTCTCCACTCCCATCATTCAGTTCCGGCGCCATGTGATCCGTCCCCATACTCTGGGCGGGCACGATTTCGTACGCGGTGACCGCGTCATGCTGCTGTACGCCTCCGCCAACCGCGACGAAGCCGTCTTCGACCGCCCGGACGCCTTCGACATCACCCGGCGGCCCAATCCCCATCTGGGATACGGGGGCGGCGGGCCCCATTACTGCCTCGGCGCCCATCTCGCCCGCGTCGAGATCAAGGCCCTGCTGCGCGAACTCCTGATTCGCCCGCTCGCCCTGAACGCCGTGGGCGTACCGGACCTGGGGCATTCCAATTTCGACAACCGCGTCCGCGCGCAGCGGTGTGCGTTCGCCTCACGCCCGTAAACCAGTAGCGCCGTAGACCCGAACAGATCATCCGACTTGCGCTAGACGGGTTGCCGCGTGCTCCCTCCCGTACGGACACGCCCGTGGATACGGCCCTTCCCGCGATGCCCGGAGTATTCCTAAGACCATCTGGTGACCATCTGGTCCTTCTCCCCGCATTCCTGTCGGAGGGTTTGTTCGGCATGCACAACATCTCTGGTTCTGTCGCACGGGCCGCCCTGGTGGCAGGCCTCGTCACCGCGCTGGGTACGGCGTACAGCGCGGCCGCGGCGAGCGGCGATCCCGCCGCGGACCGCTCCTCCACACCGCCGGGCGCGGCGTCGGCCCCGTTCGCCGGGCAGCCGGACGGGGGACAGCCGCCCGTCCGCACGGGTGCTGACTTTGCGTCAGGCCCCCGTGACCACCGCGACGGTCACGACGACCACGACAGTTACGGCCGCGACCACCACGGCAACGACGACCACCCCGACTACGGGCACGGCAACGGCCACGGCAACAGCACCGGCGGCGAATACGGCGAGGAGCACGGCGGCGAAACCCCCCGCCCGCACCCCTCCCACCACCACCCGCACCACCCCCCGCACCACCCCAAGCCGTCGCACACGCCGACCAAGCACCCCCACCCGCACCCCAAGCCCACCCACACCAAGCCGACCGGGAAGCCCACCCACCCGGGGCCCAAGCCCACCCACCCGGGCACTCCGGGCCACACCACCCCGCCCGGTCACACCACCCCTCCGGGTGACAACAAGCCGCCGAACCACGGCAAGCCGCCGCAGCCCGGCAAGCCGCCGCAGATGGCGGAGACCGGCAGCGACAGCCTGCCGCTCATGCTCGGCGCGGCCGGCGGCACGCTGCTGATCACCGGTGGAGCCGTGCTGGCGCTGGGCCGGCGCGCGGCCCGTCACCAGCAGACGCAGTAAACCTCCGTTACTTCTGCACGCCGGGCGCGTTTAGCCATGGCAACTGCGGCTTCGCGGTGGCCGTCGGCCGTCGGGGGCCCTGAAGCGTTGGAACAAACAAGGAGAACTTGATGTCTCGTATCGCGAAGACCGTCGCCGTCCTCGCCGGAACGGGTGCGGTGGCGCTGAGCGGTGCCGGCATGGCCACGGCCGACGCGGGGGCGCACGGCGAAGCGTCGCACTCCCCGGGTGTGCTGTCCGGCAACCTGATCCAGGTCCCGGTCCACGTGCCGGTCAACGTGTGCGGCAACACCATCAACGTGATCGGCCTGCTGAACCCGGTGTTCGGCAACCACTGCGAGAACAACAGCGGCCACCACGGGGGCTACGGGCGCTGAGCCCGTCCCTCGACGGCGGTTCGTTCGCGTACGGCCCCCGGGTCCTCCCGGGGGCCGTACGCGTGTGTGCGGCGCGGTCAGTCCGCGTACTTGTAGATCTTGCGGTGGTCCAGGAGCGCCGCCGGGGTGGTGTTCCACGGGGGCATCCGCTCGTTGAGGGCGGCGACGCGGCCGCTCTGCGGGTCGTCGGCGCCGGGCGGCCGGGCGGGGCGGTAGCCGGACTTGGGGTGGCGGGTCTGCCAGCGCGACCAGATGAGGTCGACGAAGGCGTGGTGGAGCCAGAAGACCGGGTCGTTGACGGCTCCGCCGCCGATCATGGTGCCGCCGATCCAGCGGTGCACGCGGTTGTGGGTGCGCAGTTTGTCGACGCCGGCGCCGTCCGTCCAGCCCTCCATCTTGTTGCGGAAACCGGTGGGGCTCAGCGAGTTCCAGGGCTCGACGTCGTAGACGGAGTCGGTGAGCGCCCGGTTGAGGTCGTCGCGCGGCGGCAGGTCGAGCGGGTCGCCGCGGCCGAAGGCGTTGCCGAGGTCGCGGGTGAGGAAGGGGTCCTCGGTGACCCCGGCCTCGATCTTCCACTTGCCGTTCCGGTAGGCGAAGGGCCCGGTCATCACCTGGAAGTCCTCGCTGCGGCCGGTGCCGCCCATGAAGTCCTCGGCCCACAGCGACGACGAGGGCGAGTTGTCCCGGGTCCAGTCCCAGTACGGGACGGTGACGCGGGGGTTGATCGCCCGCAGCTCGCGTTCGAAGTCGAGCAGGAAACGGCGGTGCCAGGGCAGGAAGGAGGGCGCCATGTGGGCGACGCGCAGCCCGTCGTCCCCGTCGCCGACGAAGTACTCGATGTGCGTGCGGACGAACCGGTCGTACTTGCCCCGGCGCTTGAGCTCCAGGACGGCGTTGACGAAGGCCCGCTTCTCGGCCTTCGTGAGGTTCTTCTGGTTCTTGCGGATGTACACCATGCGGGTTGTCTCACCTGGCCTGTCGGGTGCGGGGCGTCACTTGCCGTGGACCGGGTTGGCGGCCAGTCGGGCGGGGCCCAGCACGTCGACCGCCGCGCGGACGGCCTCCAGCGGTGTCGCGTACGAGGTGTAGTGGTCCACCGAGCTGATGTACGTGCCGTCCGCGCGGCGCATCAGATGCAGATGGCGGCCGTCGATGAGGGCCTCGAACCCCGCGCCCGCCGTGCTGCTGCCGCCCGGTCCCGGGTGCGGCAGCGCCGGGACGGTGCCGGGCGGGCGCTCCGGGGCCCGGCCGGCCGCCGCCGCCATCGCCTGCGCGTGCATATCGGCGAGGACCGTGCGGCCCTGAATGCGGCGCCCCCGGTAGGTCTCGTCGAACGCGGTGGGCAGGCCGGTGCCGGCGGCGGCCGCCTCGCCGGTCCCGAGCCAGGGCGAACCCGCCTCGCCGGTCCCGGTCCAGGGCTCGGTCGGATCGGCCCCGGTGCGTGGGGCGGCGTTGATCCGGGCGAGGGTGCCGCCGGTGAAGCTGACGACCGTCAGGGTGAACAGGCCGCGCAGCACTCCGCGCCGGGTGGAGGCGGGAGCCGTCCACCGGGGGCGGCCGGGCCACAGCGCGCCGGGGCGCGGCAGGCGCAGGCGCTTCGGGCCGACGCGCCGCCGCGGCACCGGGTCTTCGGTGATCACACGGGTCTCCGTTCTGCCCCGGGGCCGATCACTTACCGCCCGGGGCTGATCGTTCACAAGGGGGCATTCGGGACAACGAGACCGCCCCGAAACCGTTCCGGCCGTCATTGATCACTTGGTGTCGGATCCGCTGGGCAGCCGTGACCTTCCCGGCGGCCGCTCGTTGGTGCGGGTAGGGCAGAGGAGAATGAACGCCTGCTGGGGTCCCGGAGGTCTACACGATTCCGGGGCCTTGGTCTTTGTTCCGCCCGTGTGCCGCCTTTGCGCCCCTCCCTCTTCCCTCCCCGCACCGTCGGCTTCTGACGGCTTCTGACGGGCCGCCAGCCCCCGCCACTCACATGCAGTAGTCAGCCGCTCGCTCAGCGCGACAATCCGGATTTGTCGGATTAGCGTCCTTGATGTCCGTGTTCACCACATCAGGAGACACCGAAAATGACGCTTCGTCAGATAGCTGTAGCCGCCGCCCTGTCCGCCGTGGCGATCCTTCCGGTCGCCGGCGCCGCCCAGGCAGCGCCCCAGACGGCCCGTACCCCGGCATCGGCGGCACTTTCGTGCGGGTACGGCGAGAAGTGCAAGGACAAGGACCACCGGGAACACGGTCGCTACGACAACAACGGTCGCCACGACAACTACGGCAGCTACGGCCACGACGGCCGTGACGACCACGACGGCCGCTACGGCCACCACGGCGGAGGCCTGCTCGGCCTGCTGTTCGGGGTGCTCTAGCTCCCAGCCGGTCCGCACATGAGAACGGCGTGTGCCGCGGACTCCACCGTCCGCGGCACACGCCGTTTCCGTACGCCCAGGGGGCCTCGGGCGGCTACTTGCGCAGGCGGCGGACCGGCAGGACGCAGTGGCCCGCACTCAGTAGCGTCTCGGCGTCGCCCGCGAACGCCCGCAGCATGTCCTCGGTGACCGGCCGGCCCGGGACCGCCTCGGGCCAGGGACGGGTGGCGAAGACGAAGTGCGCGGCGTCCTCGGCCTGCGCGGCCGCCATCCACTCGGGCGGCGTGGCGCACTGCACCTTGAGCTGAGGCATCGTCAGGCTCACCTGGCCGGCCTCCAGGAGGAGCGTGATCGGCATCGTCGCCCCGTGCTCGGCGTCGTTGACGGTCCCGGCGGGCATGCCGATCTCGTCGAGCAGCTCCCGGGCGGCCGCCTCGGCGCCCTCGGGGCCGTCTTCGCCGTCACCCAGCGAGTACGCCATGAGGAACGCCACGTCACGGTCCTCCTCGGGGTGCGGGCCGCTCCACGCGAGCAGGGCGAGGGTGCCCAACTGGGCGGTCCTGGAAGGGCGTACGGCACTGGAAGCTGAGGTCATGCCGGGACTCTAGCGACATCGCGGCGACACCAGGACCAAAGCCCACTCGTTAGGGCGAATCGGATTACCGCCCGGCCCCGGGGGCGCCCGCCGACCGGCCCCCGCGCCGTCCCGCCGCCCCCCGTCCGGACCCGTCACCCGGACACCGGGGCCTTTCGCCTGTCCCGTTCCCGGGATTCACGGAATATGGAGAAATCCGGCCGCGCACTCCCGGATTCCCCTGCCCCCGTAACCCCGTTTTACCCCCGTAAAGAAATTCGCCGCTCTTTATCAGTGGCCGACCGGAAGGCCGCCGAGAAGTCCCGCCGGGGCAATGCCATTGGTCTTGTTCAGACCGCCGGTGGCCTGCCCGACCGTGTGGATCAGGGAGTCGCTGGAGTTCGGGTCGAGGGCCTGCGTCTCGACGATGGTCGGCGTGGGGTTGGTGAGCGCCTGGCTCGCCAGCGTCTCCAGACCGCCGTTGAGGCTGGTCGGGGGCATACCGGCGGCGCCGAAGCCACTCGACGCGAACGCCGGGGTCGCGGCCCCCACCACTGCCAGGGAACCGGCAACGATCGCGGCAACCTTCATCGGCTTCATCATCATTCCTTCCGGTGGCGACATTTCGTCGCGGTTTACGGTCCGCTGCAAGCGCTATTCGAAGTTCCATGCGCTACCTCTTGGGTAACGACCTCCGCGCCCGAGGGAAACCCAGCAGTCGGGAAATTGTTGCCGGACCACTCGGATGAAGTGGGCCGCACCGATACTCGTACGTAAAGGATCCTCGTATCAGCATCCAGGCGGTCCCCTCGCGCGGCCGGACAGCACGAAGCGCCGGTCCTGTCCGGGAGACCGGCGCTTTCGTACGCGTGCTGCCCCGCGGTACGGGGTGGTGCGCTCAGGAGACCGGGAGCGGGAGGGGCAGGGGCACGGGCAGCTTGGGGAGCTCCACCGGCAGCTTGGGCAGGCCGGGCAGACCGCTGCCGAGCACGGCGCTCAGGAGCAGCTTGAGCAGCTCGCCGACCACCGCCGTGGCATCGGCCACGACTCCCGTGAGGTTGACTGCGGTGAGGTCCTTGACCAGCTGGTCCACGGCCTTCTGCAGGGTGGCCACGGCGTCCGCCACGGGGTCGGCGGCCGCCGGGGCGCCGTGCGCTGCCGCCTTCGTCAGGCCCCCCAGGCCCGGCAGAGCCGGCAGGGCGGGCAGCGCGGGCAGGGCCGGCAGCGCGGCGGAGGGCGCCGGGGGTGTCGCGGGAATCGCCGCTGCCGGGGGCGTCGCCGGGGCCGCGGGCGCGGCCGCCGGCAGCTTGGCGATCGCGGCCTTGAGGGCGTCCACCAGTTTGGTGAGTGCCTCGGGGGACAGGCCGCCCTTTTGCACCGCGGCGAGCAGCTCGGTCGCCGCGCCGACCACCCCCGCGACCGGGCCGACCGTCTTGAGCAGACCCGTCGCTGCGTCGAGGCCGGGTACGGGGGGCAGGGGGGCGGCGTCGTCCGGGGCCACCACCGGCCGCTTCTGCGGCTGTTCGGCGGCCATCGCGGTGCCTGTGGCACCCGCGACACCGAAGAGCATCGCGGCGGAGACGGCGGTTGCGGTGAGACGACGAGAGGCGCGACCACGCATGGAAGGGGGTCTCCTTCGGTGAGGCAACAGGATTGCCCTCACCATGTGCGGGCAGCGACACGCCTGCAACCGGATGATCACACCAGGTGATCGACTGACTCCCCCTCACGTCCCTGAACTGGGAGAACCGGTGGGGCCGAGCTGACGGACCGTACGGCCAATCGTGCGGGGACACCCCGTACGGCCCAGTCGGCGCGGGGCCCGGACGTGCGAAACCGCCCTTCCCCCGCGGGGAAAGGGCGGTCAGCGTACGGCGGTCCTGTGCGGCCCGGCGTGAGGGAACGTCAGTTGTTCACGCACGTGTTGCCGAACGCCGGGTTCAGCAGGCCGATCAGCTGGGCCGAGTTCCCGCAGAGGTTGATCGGGACGTGGATCGGCACCTGGATCAGGTTGCCCGACGCGACACCCGGGGAGTGGGCGGCCTCGCCCGACGCCTCACTGTCGGCGGTGGCGACGCCGGCACCGCCGACGACGGCCGCGGCGGCAGCGGCGGAGAGGGCGAGGGCCTTGGCGGTACGCGACATGGAGAAGCGCTCCTCTTGATGGGGGGGGAGTAGGCCGGGCGGTTGTCGCCCGGCCTACCGGTCAACGCAGGTCAAGGCCGCAAGTTGTGGCCTGACCGGGTGAAGTCAGTTGTTGGTGCAGTGGTTGCCGAAGGCGGGGTTGAGCACACCGACCACGTTGACCGTGTTCCCGCAGACGTTGACCGGGATGTGCACCGGCACCTGGATCAGGTTGCCGGACAGGACACCCGGGGAGTGGGTGGCCTTGCCGTCCGCGTGGCTGTCGGCGGACGAGACGCCGGCGCCGAGCACGACGACGGCGGCACTCGTACCGACCATTGCTACGGACTTGACAATTCGCTTCATCACTTTTTCCTTTCACGCCAAAGATGAGGCACTTCATCAACGAGGCTGTTTACGATCGGATACGGATGATCACCCGATGGGACACTCCGAAACACATTCATGACGATCCCCGGCGGCGAATGCGGCTACAGTTGCTGCCCACCCATTGACCACGTGAAACAGCAGTAAGTCGGGGGCTCGGCCATCCGGCTCAGCAATGCGGAATTCCGTGACCGACCCGGGGGGAAACACACCCGTTCGGCGGGCCGCTTATACGAATACCTTCACATGAGCGGAGTGACTGCGCGTGCAGCCGCAATTCCCCGAAGCCGGGCGGGAAACCGGAAGGGAAACCGGACGGAAAGCCGGACCGGGACCGCAGGCCGGACCCGATGGCGCGCCCGGACCCGGCTCCGCGCCGCACGTCCTGCACCTCGTGCAGCCCGTCGACGGCGGAGTGGCCCGGGTCGTCGCCGACCTGGTGCGGGATCAGCTCCTGGGCGGGCTGCGGGTGTCGGTGGCCTGCCCGGGCTCGGGGCGCCTGGGCGCGGAGGCGGCCCGGCTCGGCGCCGACACGTACACCTGGCAGGCCACCCGCGCCCCCGGACCGGGCCTGGTCGCGGAGACGTTGCGGGCCGCCCGCCTCATCCGCCGCCTGCGGCCCGACGTCGTCCACGCGCACAGCGCCAAGGCCGGAGTGGCCGCGCGGCTCGCCGTGCGCGGCCGCATCCCCACCGTCTTCCAGCCGCACGCCTGGTCGTTCGAGGCCGTCACCGGCCCCGTCGCCCTCGCCTCGCGCGCGTGGGAGCGGGCCGCGGTGCGCTGGACCGCGCGGGTGGTGTGCGTCAGCGAGGGCGAGCGCGCCACCGGCGAACGCGCCGGGATCCGTATGGACGCGGTGGTCGTCCCCAACGGCGTCGACCTGGAGCGCTACCGCCCGCCCGCCCCGGGCGAGGACCCGCGCGCCGCGCTGGCCGCGCTGCGGGAGGTGGCGGCCGACGCGCCGCTGGTGGTGTGCGTGGGGCGGCTGTGCCGCCAGAAGGGCCAGGACGTGCTCCTCGACGCCTGGCGCGCGCTGAGCGCCGAACTGCCCGCCGCCCGCCTCGTCCTGGTCGGCGACGGCCCCGACGAGGCGGCGCTGCGGGCGGCCGCGCCCGCGTCCGTCCTGTTCGCCGGGGCCGTCGACGACGTCACCCCCTGGTACCGGGCGGCCGACGTGGTGGTGCTGCCCTCCCGCTGGGAGGGCATGGCACTGGCGCCCCTGGAGGCGATGGCCTGCCAGAAACCCGTCGTCGTTACTGATGTGGGCGGCTCGTCGCAGAGCCTGCCGCCCGGGCACGCGCTGTTCTGCCTCGTCCCGCCGGACAGCCCGCAGGCGCTGGCCCGGGCCGTCGGCGCGCTGCTCGTCAACGCGCCGCTGCGCAGCGCCCTGGGCCACCAGGGCCACCAGCACGTGACCACCACCCACGATGTGCGCCAGACGGCGGAAGCGATCGCGGACCTCTACCGCGAACTGTCCGGCGCCCGGCGCTCCGAGTGCAGGGAACCCACCTTCAAGTGACTGCGGACAACACCGTCCCCTCCCCAGGAGGGGGCGTTCCTTCCCCGGCGGGTCCGCGCCGGGGCGGCGGGGGTGCGGCGGGGGCCGTTTCGGTGGTGGCGCCCGGCCGGGCACCCGCCGCCCCGCCGCCGCTGCCCCCGCGGCGCGCGCCCCGGCCCCGTACCGACACCGCGCTGATGGCCGCGGACGGCTGCGCGGTGCTGCTCGGGGCGGCGGCGGGCGGCGCGGGGCTGCCGCGGGCGGCGGCCGCCGCGCTGGTGGTGTGCGTGCTCGTGCTGAACGGGCACGCCGGGCTGTACCGGCCGGGCGGGATCACCGTGGCGCGCGGAGTCCTGGACGAGGTGCCCGCGCTTCTCTTCCGGGCGGCCGTCGCCTGGTGCGTGCTCGCGGCCGTGCGGCCGGGGCCCGCGCTCGCGCTGCCGGTCCTGGCCGCCTGCTGCGGCGTGCAGACGGCGGTGAGCGTGGCGGCGCGGGCGGGGGCGTACGGGGTGCGCAGACGGCGGGCGGCGCGCTCGCCGCGCTCCGCGCTCGTGGTGGGCCCGGCGACGGCGGCCCTGCGGGTGGCGGCGGCGCTCGGGCGGCGCCCGCAGGTCGGGATCCGGCCCGTCGGCGTGGTCGTCCCGGTGCTGCAACCGGTGCCCGAGCCGGCCGCCGTGCCGGTCCTGCGCACCATCGAGGAGGTGCAGCGCGCGGTCATCCAGAACAGCGTCCGCGACGTCCTGTTCACCGACGCCGACGCCGCCGACCACCCCTCCCACTCCGTGCTCCTGGGCCAGCTGGAGGGCTGGGGCTGCGCCCTGTGGTACGTCGACACCCGCGCACCCGGGGCGGGCGCCGAGGCGGCGGCGGGCGCCGAGCTCGCCGGGTTCCCGGTGCGCCGGGTGCAGACGGCCGGCGTGCGCCGCCCCGGGTTCGCCGTGAAGCGGGCGCTCGACCTGTGCGTGGCGCTGCCCGCGCTGCTGCTCGCCGCGCCCGTGCTCGCGGTGTGCGCGGTGCTGCTGCGGGCCAGCGACGGGCCCGGCGTGGTGTTCCGCCAGGAGCGGGTGGGACGCGACGGGCGCTCCTTCACGCTCTGCAAGTTCCGTACGCTGCGCCCCGCCGACGCCCATGAGGCCGCCACCCGGTGGAGCGTCGCCGACGACGAGCGGATGAGCCGCACCGGCCGCGTCATGCGCCTGACCTCGCTGGACGAGCTGCTCAACCTGTGGAACGTGGTGCGCGGCGACATGAGCCTGGTGGGGCCGCGCCCCGAACGGCCCTACTTCGTCGCCCAGTTCGGCCAGAGCCACCCCGGCTACCGGGCCCGCCACCGCATGCCCGTCGGCATCACGGGCCTCGCCCAGGTGGAGGGGCTGCGCGGCGACACCTCCATCGAGGACCGGGCCCGCTACGACAACTACTACATCGACCACTGGTCGCCCTGGCAGGACGTGTGCGTGCTGCTGCGCACGGCGGCGTCCCTGGTGCGTCCCACCGGGAGCTGACGATGGCTCAGACCACGGCGGCCACACCCCGCACCACGGCCCCGCCCGCGTTAGCGGCGGCCGTGCGCCGCCACGTACACCTGCTGCCCCTGCTCGCCGTCCTCGCGCTGCTCGCGGTGCCGCCGCCGGGCGGCGCGGGCGCCGAGGGCTCGGGCACCGGGACGCTCGCCGACGCCGCCTCCGGCGTCCTGGTCCTGTGGGCGCTCGGCTCGTCGCTGCGGTCCGGGGCCCGGCCCCTGACACCGGCGGCGGCCGGGCTGTTCGCGGTCGCGGCCGCCGGGATCGCGGTGGCCGCGGCCGGGGCCGGCGACCCGGGCGAGGCGCTCGCCGGGATGGCCCGCTACCTCCAGATCTTCGTCCTCGTCCCCCTCTCGGTGCTGCTCCTGGTGCGCGACCGGCGGGACTTCACGGTGGTCGCCGCCGCGCTGGTGGCGCTCGCCCTGGTCGAGGGCGCGGTGGGGGTGCGCCAGTACCTCACCGCGACCGGCGCCTCGTACATGGGCGAGGACATCCGCGCCGTCGGCACCTTCGGCGCCTCCGACATCATGGGCATGGCGACCGTCGTCTCCTACGGCGTGGTGGCCGCGGTCGCCTTCGCGCTCGCCCCCGACAGCGGCGCGGGCCGCGCCCGGCGTCCGGGCGCGCTGGTGTGCGCGGGCCTGCTGCTGGTGCCGCTGGCGCTGTCGTTCAGCCGGGGCGCCTGGATCGCGACGGCTCTCACCTGCGTGACGCTGCTGCTGCTCGCGGGCGTCCGGCGGGCCCTGCGCGTCGCCGTGACCGGCGTCGCCCTCGCCGTCGTCGTGGTGGGCGGCGCGGGCGCCGGGACCGCGCTGCTCCAGGAGCGGCTGTCCAGCATCACGCAGGTCGCGGACGCCCCCGACCAGTCGGTCACCGACCGGTACACCCTGTGGAGCGCGGCCGCCGGGATGTGGCGCGAGTCGCCGCTGACCGGCGTCGGCCTCAAGGGCTTCCCGGCCCACCGCGACAGCCACGCCCCGCTCGCCCTGTCGTCGGGCAGCGACACGGCGGGCGCGGGCGCCGCCTTCCGCCGCCAGCCGCTGCTGTCGCCGCACAACATGTACCTCCTCATCCTGAGCGAACAGGGCCTGGTGGGGGTGTGCACGCTGGTCGCGGGCTGGGCGGCGCTGCTGGTGTGCGCGCTGCGACGGCTGTACGCCCGCCCCGGCGAGCGGGACTGCGGCCTCGCCGCCACCGGTCTGCTGCTGTGGCTCCTCGTTGACTTCTTCTACGGCGACATCGGCGGCCCCTCCACCGTCCTGACCGCCCTCGCGCTGGGCCTCGCCGCGTGGTGGGCGCTGGGGCGCCGAGGCGACGGGGAGGCCGCGCGGCGATGAGCGACGCCTCCCGTACGACGCTGCCGGGCCCCGCACCGACGGGCCGCCGTGCCGCGGGCCGCCCCGACTCCCCCTCCGGCGGGTTCCTGGCCAAGGCGGCCGCCGTCACCGCCGCGCTGACGGTGGCGGGGGCGGTGCTCGGGCTGCTGCGCGACCAGACGTTCGCGCATGTCTTCGGCGCGGACACCGACACCGACGCGTTCCTGGTGGCGTGGACGGTCCCGGAGGTCGCGGCCACCCTCCTCATCGAGGACGGCCTCGCGCTGGTGCTCGTCCCGGCGTTCAGCCTGGCGGCCCTGCGGCGCGGGCGCGGCGGCCCCGACCCGGTCCGGGCCCTGGTCGCGGCCACCCTGCCCCGGCTGATGCTGGCGCTGGCGGCGCTTTCGGCGCTGCTGATCGCGACCGCGCCCGCCCTGGTGGACCTGCTCGCCCCCGGCCTGCCCGAGCCGGGCGTGGCCGTCGACTGCACCCGCCTGACCTCGACTTGCGCGCTCACCTTCGGCCTCGCCGGATACTGCAGCGCCGCCCTGCGCGGCCACGGCCGCTTCCTCGCCCCGGCGACGATCTACGTGGCGTACAACGTCGGCATCATCACGGTGCTGCTGGCCTTCGGCGGCCACTGGGGCGTACGGGCGGCGGCGGCCGGGGTCGCGGCCGGCGGCGCCCTGATGGTGGCGGCGCAGGCGCCGTCGCTGTGGCGGGGGATGCGGCGGCGGCGCGGAGCGCCGTGGGGCGAAGGATGGCTGCACGGGCTGCTGGGGTCAGTCGGGGGGCCGCGCGGAATGGGCCCGTCCGGCGCGGACCAGTCCGGCGTGAGCCCGCGCGGCGCGGGCAGGCCCGGCGGATCCGCGCGCGGCCGAGCTGCGGCCCCAGGGCCCCAAGAGCTCCCCGGCCCCCAGGAGGTGCCCGGCCCCCAAGGGCTCTCCGGCCCCCAAGAGTTCTCCAACCCCCAGAAGGCGCCCGGCCCCCAAGAGCTCCCCGCTGCCCCAGAACTCCCCGCTCCCCGCGCACTGTCCGGCCCCGAAACCCCTCGCGCCCCGAAACACTCCACCGCCCCGAGGCAGCCCACCGGCGCCCCGCGCAAGCACCCCACCGGCGCCCTGCGCCTGGCCATGGTCGCCCCCGTCGTCGTCTTCGCGCTCAGCCGCCAGTGCCAGACCCTCGTCGAGCGCCACCTCGCCGCCCCGCTGCCCGCCGGGGCGATCTCGCACCTCAACTACGCGCAGAAGGTCGCGCAGATGCCGATGGTGCTCTCCCTGATGCTGTGCACCGTCACCTTCCCCGTGGTCGCGCGGGCGCTGGCGGCGGGCGAGACCGAGCGGGCCCGGCGGCGCGTCGAGGGCGATCTGATGGTGGCGGGGGCGATCGTGCTGCTGGGCGCCGCCGTCGTCATCGGCTGCGCCCCGCAGATCGTCGAGGTGCTGTTCCAGCGCGGCGAGTTCGGCCCCGCCGACACCGCCGCCACCGCCGCCGTGATGCGCGTGTACGCGCTGGGCCTGCTCGCCCAGACCGTGGTCGGCGTCCTGGTCCGCTCGTACTTCTCGGCGGCCCGCCCCACCTGGTATCCGGCCGTCACCATGCTGGTGTGCCTGGCGGTGACGGCCGCCGCCGGGGCGTGGGCGGCGCCGGTGTGGGGCGCGCGCGGCATCGCCGCCGCCAACGCGCTCGGCATCGCGAGCGGCGCCCTGCTGCTGCTCGCCGGCACCGGCCGCCGCTCGGTGGGCCTGGCCCGGCGCCGGGTCGGCGGCGAACTGCTGAAACTGGCCGCCGCCGGGGCCGGGGCGAGCGCCGCCTGCTGGTGGTGCGCGGCCCAGGTGGCCGACCCTCTGGCCGCGCTCGCCACCGGCGCGCTCGCGGCCGTCGCCGCCTTCCTCGCGCTGGCCCGCGCCGCCCGCGTACGCGGCTTCGCCCCGCTGCTCCTGCTCCTGGCCCTGCTCCGACTGCTGTCCCGCCCCCTGACCCGAAGGCCGAGGCATGCCCGTTGACACCCCTGCCCTGTGGGCAGCGATGTACCACTCGGTCGGCGCCCGCGCCGACGACCCGTACCACATCACCGTCACCCCCCGCCGGCTGGAGCGGCAACTGCGCTGGCTGCGCGGGCGCGGGCTGCTCGGCGTCGGCATGGCCCGGCTGCTGCGGGCCCGCGCGGCGGGCGGCGGCACCCGCCTGGTGGGTCTGACCTTCGACGACGGGTACGCCGACTTCACCGAGGAGGCGCTGCCGCTGCTGCGCCGCTACGACTGCACGGCCACCGTGTTCGCCCTGCCCGGCCGCCTGGGCGGCGTCAACGACTGGGACCCGATCGGCCCGCGCCGCCCCCTCCTTGACGAGGACGGTATCCGCCGCGCCCTGACCTGGGGCATGGAGATCGGCTCCCATGGCCTGCTCCACACCGACCTCACCACCGCCGACGACACCACCTTGCGCCACGAGACGGAACACAGCCGCGCCCTGCTGCGCGACCTGACCGGCCGGGACGTGCTGGGCTTCTGCTACCCGTACGGAACGGTCGACGAGCGGGCCATGGACGCGGTCCGCACAGCCGGTTACAGCTACGCCTGCGCCATCGACCCCGGCCCTCTGACCGGCCGTTACGCCCTGCCGCGCGTCCACATCGGCGAGCGCGACACCGCCCCGCGCCTGCACCTCAAACGCCGTCTGCACCGCTGGCGGCGCCGCTCGCCCGGCGACGGCCCGGGCAACGGATTCGTCCCCGAGGACCGCCCGCCGGTGCTCGGCCCGCCGCGCGAGGCGAGCGAGCCGAGCACCACGCCCGTACCGGACCCGGAGGCCCAGTGAGAGTCCTGCACATCATCACCGGCCTGGGCGTGGGCGGCGCGGAACAGCAACTGCGCCTGCTGCTCGGCCAGTTGCCCGCCACCTGCGACGTGGTGACCCTCACCAATCCGGGCGCCGTGGCCGAGGGCCTGGCCGCCGACGGGGTGGAGGTGAAACACCTGGGCATGGCCACCAACCGCGACCTGAGCGCCCTGCCCCGCCTCACCCGCCTGATCCGCCAGGGCCGTTACGACCTGGTCCACACCCACCTCTACCGCGCCTGCCTGTACGGGCGGGCCGCCGCCCGGATCGCCGGGGTGCGCGCGGTCGTGGCCACCGAGCACTCGCTGGGCGCCGCCACCATCGAGGGCCGCCCGCTCGGCGCCGGGGTGCGCGCCCTGTACCTGGCGTCCGAACGGCTCGGCACGTCCACGGTCGCCGTGTCCGCGACGATCGCGCGGCGGCTGCGGGAGTGGGGGGTGCCCGCCCGCCGCATCCATGTGGTGCCCAACGGCATCGACGCGGCCCGATTCCGCTTCGATCCGCTGCTGCGCTCCCGCGCCCGCGCCCTCCTCGCCCTGCCCGAGGACGCGTTCGTCATCGGCGGGGTGGGCCGCCTGGTCGCGGGCAAACGCTTCGACACCCTCGTCCGGGCGCTGCCCCACCTTCCCGGCGCGCGGCTGCTGCTGGTGGGCGGCGGCGTGCAGGAGGCGGCGCTGCGGGCGCTCGCGGCGCGGCTCGGGGTGGCCGGGCGGGTGTGCTTCGCGGGCGAGTGCGCGTACGACGGCGCGGGCGGGGGGCTTGACCTGCCCGCCCTGCTCGCCGCGATGGACGTCCTCGCCTCCCCCTCCGCCGACGAGGCGTTCGGCCTGGCGGTGGTCGAGGGCCTGGCGGCGGGCCTGCCGGTCGTGTACACGACCTGCCCCGCCGTCGACGACCTGGCGCCGGGCCAGGCGCCGGGCGCGGTACGGGCCGACGCGGCGGGCTTCACCGGCGCGCTGCGGGCGGTGCGCGAGGCGGCGGGCGGCCGCCTGCCCGTCCCTGCGGCGGTGGAGCACTACGCGGTGACCACGTCGGCGGCGCGCCTGGCGGCGGTCTACCGGGCGGCCCTGCACGGCACGACTCCCGTACTCGACCAGCGAGTTCCCACAGACCCCTCAGTCACGTCAGGAGTGAACGCGCGATGAGCGAATCCCGCAGGGGGTGGCGCCCGGTGCGGCCCCGCCTCGGCAACCGGCCGCTGCCGAGGTGGTGGCCGCTGCCCGTGTGCGCGCTGCTCGGCGCGGCGGCGGGCGGTGTGTACGGGCTGGCGCGCCCGGCCGAGTACACCGCGACCAGCTATGTCGTGGTCACCCCCACCGGCAAGTCGGACCCCGCCACCGCCCTCGGCTTCGCCCAGGCGTACGGGCGGGTCGCCACCCAGGTCGCGGTGATCGGCGACGCGCAGGCGTGGGCGGGCGTCCCCGCCGACACGATCCGCCGCAACGTGCAGACGGCGACCTCGCCGGACGCGCCGATGATCGCCATCACGGGCACCTCGGGGCGCCCGGACGAGGCGGCCGACATCGCCAACGCGGTGGCGCGCGCGCTCACAGTCAACGGCGAGCACACGCAGGAGAGCACGGGGGTGCGCCTGGTCCAGTTCTCGCGCGCCGCGAGGCCCGCCGACCCGTCGTCGGCGCCCGCCTCGCTCACCGCTCTGGTGGGCGGCTGCGCCGGGGGCCTGGCGGGCGGCCTGATCCTGCTCGTACGCCCCAAAAGGCGCGAGCCCGCGCCGGTGCCCGCACCGGCCCTGCCGGCCGGGTCGCCGTACGGAGGCCCCCGATGACCACGGTCGTATCCCACACCGCCGCTCTGGTGGGCGAAGTGTGCACGGACACCGGCCGGTTCGCGGCGCTCGCCGACGAGTGGCGGCGCCTGCACGGCCGCTGCCGCACGGCGACCCCGTTCCAGAGCCACGCCTGGCTGCACTCGTGGTGGACGTCGTACGGCGTGAGCGGGCGGCTGCGGGTGGTCCTGGTGCGCCGGGGCGGCGAACTGGTCGCGGCGGCCCCGCTGATGCTGGTCTTCCGCCCGTTCCGCACGCTGGTGCCGCTGGGCGGCCCGATCTCCGACTTCACGGACGTCCTGCTCGACGACGACTGTGCGCGGGAGGCGGCGCGGGCGCTGGCGGCGGCGGTGCGGGCGGCGGCCGGGGGCGCGCTGGTGGACCTGCGCGAGGTGCGCCCGGGCGGCGCGGCGCAGCAGCTGCACGAGCTGTGGCCGGGGGCGAGGGCCTGCCTGGCGGACTCGGCGTGCCTGGAACTCCCGGCGGCCCCCCTGGAGGACCTCCTGACCCGCCTGCCGGCGAAACCGGCCCAGCGGGTCCGGGCGAAACTGCGCAAGATCGACGTACTGGGGGTGACGGAACGACAGGTCCCCCCCGAGGAGGTGGAGAAGACCCTCACCTCCCTCCTCGCCCTGCACCGGTTGCAGTGGAGCGGGCGCGGAGTGACCCCGGAGCATGTCCGCCCCCGGTTCGCCGAGCACCTGACCCGCGCCGTGTGCCTGATGACGGCTCAGGGGGAGGCGGCCCTGACGGAGTTCGTGCTCGACGGCGAGGTGGTGGCCGTCGACCTCACCCTCCAGTCCCCTTCCCTGGCGGGCGGCTACCTCTACGGCGCCCACCCCGCCCTGCGCGCACGCAAGGTGGATGTGGCGGCCCTGCTGATGCGCGCCGCGACCCGCCGCCTGGACGGCACGGGCCGCACCGTACTGAGCCTGCTGCGCGGCGACGAGCCGTACAAACACCACTGGCGCCCCGACACGCTCCACAACCAGCGCTTCCTGCTGGCCCGAGGCACCCGCGCGGCACCGCTGCTGTGGTGGTGCGCGGGATATGCGCGGGGGCGGAGGTGGGCGGCGCGGTATGTACGGAGGTGGCGGGACGGCGGGCGCTGAGCCGCCGTCCGTACGTCATCCCACCAGCCCCGTGGGCGAGGTGCGCAGGCCGAGCACCATCACGTCCCGCAGGTCCGCACCCTCCCACGGGCGCCCCTCGCCGACCTTGCGGTACCCCCAGGCCCGGTAGGCGGCCGACGCCGCCTCGCTGCCCGGGTGGACGTTGAGCAGCACCCGCTCGGCCTCCAGACCGTCGATCAGCGTCTCGTGCAGCCGGCGCGCGACGCCCTGCCCGCGCCACGGCCCGCGCACGGCGAGTTCCCTCAGGCCGAACGTCCGGCGCCCGTCCTCGCGTCGCATGTCGTCGGGAACGGCCTCGGTCAGCTGGTCCCACCATGCCGAGTCGGGCCCGACCGGGTAGCCGTACGCCATGCCGACCGGCTCGCCGTCCCCGGTACGGGCCAGACAGGCGCGGAAGGTCCCCTCGCGGGTCCGGGAGCGGAAAGTCCGGAAGGCGGCCGCGACGTCGTCCGCGGTCTCGTGGTACGGCGGTTCCGCGAACGCCTCGGCGTAGACCAGCCTGAACGCGTCCTCGGCTCGCGCGGCCGCCGGCCCGTCGACGCGCTCTATGGTGATCGTTGCTCGCTGTGTCATATGGCGCCCTCCCGGACGGTTTCGAGGATCCGCTCGCCGCGTTCGCGGCCGCGGCACGTGCCCGTACCCGGTCAGACCGTGGCCACCAGCACGTCCTCCCCGCTGGACGGGCGCAGGCCGTCCGTGCGCCCCGCGAAGTAGCGTGCGGCGTGGGTGGCCGCCGACACGTGGTGGGCGTCGCGGAAACCGGCCTCGCGGGCCAGGCGCAGCATGTCCTGCGGGGCGTAGAAGCTGAGGAACGGCGTGCCCGCGGCCCGCGCGCCCGCCTCGCTGGCCAGCAGGCCGGGGCGGTCGCGCTCGTCGACGAGGTCGACCGGCAGCAGGAACGTCATGGCGAGCGTCGAGCCGGGGGCGAGCGAGGCGATCCGGCGCAGGGTCGCGGCGGTGGCGTCCTCGGTGAGGTACATGCTGACGCCGGTGGAGACGACGACCGCGGGCCGGGAACGGTCGAAACCGGCGGCGGCCAACCGCTCCCACCAGTCCTCGTCCGCCTCGAAGTCGACCGGCACCAGGTGCAGCCACTCGGGTATGCCGTAGCCGAGTTCGGCCAGGCGCCGGCGCTTCCAGGCCTGCGGGCCCGGCTGGTCCACCTCGAAGATCCGCAGCCGGGAGGCGATCTCCGGCCTGCGCTGGGCGAAGGTGTCCAGACCCGCGCCCAGCACGACGTACTGGGTGACGCCCTGCTCGGCCTGCTCGGCGATCAGGTCCTCGACGAAACGGGCGCGGGCCGCGATGGCCGCGCGCAGCCCGCTGGTGCGCTCCGGGTCCATGTCCGGGCGCTCGCGCCAGCCCTCGCCCGGGTCCGCGATCCGCAGACCGACCTCGTCCTCGACGATGTGGGGCGCCGGGTCGACCCGCAGGTGCAGCGCCCGCCACAGGGCGGTCCGTACGGCGGTGTTGTCGGGCGCGGCGACCTGCTCGCGCGCTGTCGCGTCCTTCATGGTGCTCCCCCTCCTGCGGTGCCGGGTTACTTCTTGGCCGGAGCCTGGAGGCTCCACACGCGCCCGTCGGGGTCGCGTACGGTCATCTCCCTGGTCCCGTAGTGGGTGTCCTCGAACGGCGTGATCACCTCGAGGTCCGGGCCGGGGACGAAGGCGTCCGCGTCGGGCACCCTCAGCACGAGCCGCGTCTGCGGCTCCTGGTCCTCGGGGACCTCGGCGACGAACACGTACGCGCCGTCCCCGTTGCGCAGCAGCGCGGAGTTGTGGTCGGTCGCGAACTCCAGCTCGTAGCCGAGCGCCTGGAAGAACTTCGCCTCCCTGCCCCAGTTGTGGGTCGTCAGGAAAACGGCCTCGATGCCTTCGGTCGCCCTGCCCTCGGTCGCCATGTCAGCTCTCCCCCTCGGTCGGTTGCCGTGCGGTCTCGTGGGCGTCGTCGAGGTAGGCACGCAGCGCGTCGGCCACCAGCGCCGACAAGGAGGTGCCCGACTCGATGGCCCGGAACTTGACCTGCTTGATCAGCGAGATCGGCAGATACACGTTGAATTGCTTGACTTCCTCATCACCCACGAGACGCGATGCTAGCATCCTAGGGGCCTAGCAAGCTAGGTCATGCTGGGCCCCTAGGATGCGGGAGCTCATCTGCTGCGGGAGTACCAGTCGAACCGCAGGCAGAGCTTGCCGCCGAGCCAGTACTCGATCCACGGACCCAGGTCCATGGGCCGGCAGTTGGCCGGGGGTTGTGTGGGCTGCGGGTTGGTCGGCGGCTTCACCGGGGGCACGGCTGGGGGCACGGCCGGGGTCGGCGCGGGCGGGGTGACGGGCGGAGTGACCGGCGGCACCACGGGCGGTGTCACCGGCGGAGTGACCGGAGGAGTTACGGGCGGCACCACCGGCGGCTTCGGCGTCGGCACGGGCGTCGGCACCGGCGCCGGATCCGTACGGCCGAACAGCACCGACCGGTACACCCGCGCCGCCTGCGGATTGGCCCCGCACTGCCACACCCCGTGCGGGCAGTAATCCGTGATGGTGTTGTAGAGCGGCTTGTGCGCGTCCATCCACTCGAGCATGCGCCGCATGTATTCCGGGTTGTCGCCGTTACGGAAAAGACCCCACTCCGGATAGGAGATCTCCTTCTTGTGCGCGGCGGCGAAGTCCACGTGCTGCTGCAGGCCGTACGGCTCCTTGACCTCTTCGTCGAAACTCTGGCCCGGCGGCTGGTCGTAGGAGTCCATGCCGATGACGTCCACGACGTCGTCACCGGGATAGCACTCCGTCCACGGCACGGCGTCCCGCCCCCGGCTCGGCGCGAAATCGAACCGGAACTTCTGGCCGGGCACCGACCGCATCGCGGCGACGGCACGCCGCCAGTACGCCTTCCAGGCCTCCGGGTCCGGCCCGCAGCGATGGGTGTACGTGGTGCCGTTCATCTCCCAGCCGAGCACGACGACCGTGTCCGGGATATTCAGCGCGACCAGCCGTTCGGCGAGTTTCCTGAAATGCTCGTCGAAACGGCCTTCCTGGCCCTGCCGCAGCAGCCTGCGGACCCCGTTGTCCGAAACGCCCGCCTCATTGTGGGCCTGCATCGGCACATTGAGGACGAAAAGCCGGTCCTCGCGCTGGCGCCGCCAGCGCGCCCAGCTCCCCAGGAACTCCGCGCGGCCCTCGATATCGCCCCAGGTCTCCCCGGGCAGATACGTATGACCCACCCTCAGATCGGCTCCCCCCAGCCACTTCTCCAGCTCCCCGATCCGCTCCACACCCCGGTCGTCGGACTCCAGAAACGCACCGAACCAGGTGGTGGACGGGTGCTTCGGGCCAGGTTCGGCGCCGCCCAGGGGTCCGGGATCGCGTCCGGGCGGGGCGACGGCGAGACAGGAGACGAGAGCCCCGGCGGCCACAACCGCGCACGCCGCTTTATAGGTTGCCGTGGCCGCCCGGCTTTTCCGCCGGTGCTTTCCTCTGCCACGCGTGGCGTCGCCGCTCTTCCCGCTGCCGTGCTTCCCCTGGCGCATGCCCACTCCTCCACGACGGATCCCCCATACCCGATATACCCGATCGGAAAATATTCTTATTACGCTGATCGGGAAGATAATCAGTTGGGTACGTTGATCCCTCTATTGGGGTACGCACACGGTGACCGAAACCGGCACCGGGGAAAGGACATCGCCAGGACGGCCTTGAGGAGACGCGCGCGATGTACGAGTACGACCTGATCGTCGTCGGCGCGGGCCCCTACGGCCGCTCGATCGCCGCCCACGCCACCGCGGCGGGCCTGCGCCTGCGCCTGCTCGGCCGCCGCGCCCAGCGGACCGCGGACGCCCGGACGGTGACGGCGGTCCGCCCCTACGGCCGTGACGGCTTCGAGGTGGTGACCGAGGACGGCGAGAGCATGCGCACCCGGACGGTGGTACTGGCCCTGGGCCCCGCCCCGCTCACCGAACTCCCGGCCCCAGCAGGCAAGTTGCCCTGCGGGGCGCCCCGCCCCAGCCGGTTCGGCGCCACGCACCCGGCCCTGTTCCGCCGCCTGCCCACCGTCGTACGCCTTCTGCTGACCGACCGGCTGACCGACCCCACGGGCGCCGCCACCGACGGCGTCACCGTCCTGTCGATGCCGGTACGCCGCCGCCTCAGCCGCACCCCCGACGCACCCCCCTGGGTGGACACCCGCTTCGAATCCGCCCACCCGGGGCTGTTCTTCGCGGGTCTGCTGACGGCGGCGTTCTTCGGCCCGGCGATACGGTCCGCGCACGGGGCGGAGTTCACGGCGCGGCGGGTGCTGAGGGGTGTGCACCGACGGCTGGGCAGACAACAGCGCTGACGGCCCGCGCCGCTCCGGGCCCCGTCCGTGTGAAGTCCTCGCCGATCGGGTGAACGCGGGCGGGCCCGGCGCGGCCGGTGTGCTCCACTGAAAGGTGCGTGAACGGCGCCCGTCCGCCAGCCGTCGGCTCTCCCTTGCCGTGGGCGAGCGCCCCGATGTGACGGTACGTCACCGTCCCCCGAGGCCGGGAGAGCGCCCTCCGGCTCTCCCGGCCTCCTGCTGCTACCTGCGCGCCGCGACCGTGCCCCTGCGGTAGAGGATCCCGCCACCGATCAGGAGCGCCGCGGCGGCCGCTCCGGCCGCGCCCAGCAGGTCCGCGTCCCCACCGGTCGCCGCGAGCTGCGGACGGCTCGGCGCGGCGGGGGCCGCGTGCCGGGGCGTGTACGTACGTACGTGCTGAGGCGGCATCGCCCGGTTCACCGGCGGCACCACGTGCCGCGCGGGCACCTCGGGCCTGGCCGCCGGAGGCGTCTGCCGCGGCACCTGCACGGGCGGCCGCTCGGCCTTCGGCGGAACCGTCACCGGCGGCGTCACCTTCGGCGGGGCGACCACGGGCGGCTGCGGGGCCGGGGGCTGAGCCACGGGCGGCTGCGGGGCCGGAGGCATGGGAGCCGGGGGCTGCGGTGCGGCCGGACGGTGGTGCACGGGCGGCGTGGCGTGCTCATGGTGGACCGGCGGCGTCACATGCTCGTGGTGCACCGGCGGCTTCGCGGCCGGGACGTGGTGCACCGGCGGCTGGGGCGCGGGCGCGTGCGTCACCGGGGTGTGCGCGACCGGCGGGTGCGTCACGGGGTGGTGGGGCGCCGGGTGGTGCGGCTTCGGCGCGTGGACCACCGGCGTGTGCGGTACGGGCGGCTTCGCCTCGGGCGCGGGCGTCACCGGACGCGGGGCCACCGGCACGGGCGGGTGCGCGCGGTGCGTGACGTGCGGCGGGCGGGCGTGCGGCCGGGCGTGGCGCGGGCCGCCACCCTCCTTGGTCGCGCACTCGCTGCCGAACGCGGGGTTCAGCAGCGCGATGATGTTGACCGTGTTGCCGCACAGGTTCACCGGCGCCTTGACCGGGGCCTGGACCGCGTTGCCGGACAGCACACCCGGCGAGCCGTGCGCCACGGCGTGGCTGCCGGAGGAACCGCCGTGGCGGTGCTCCCCGTGGCGGTGCTCGTCCCGGCGGTAGTCGTCCCGACCGCCGTACTCGTCCCCGTACTCGTCGCCGTAACCGCGTCCGTGCTCACGTCCGTACGAGCCCTCGCGGTCGCGGTCGTCGCCGTAACCGCCGTACTCGTGGCGCCGCTCGTAGCCGTCACCACGCCCGTAGTCGTGACCCCCGCCGCGCCCGCGGTACGCGTCGTCCTCGTCGTCGTACGAGTCGCGCCCCTCATACCGCTCGTACCGCTCGTGCGCACGCTCGTCGTCCCGCTCCCCGTGCGAACAGGTGTTGCCGAACGACGGGTTGAGCGCGGCCACCGGGTCGACCGTATTGCCACAGGCGTTCACCGGAACGTCCAGCGGGGCCTGAATGGAGTTGCCGGACAGGACGCCCGGGGAATCACCGGTTTCGGAATTCGCATCCGCCGCGTGAGCGCAGGCGCCGCTCATGGAGAGAACACTGGACGCCGCCATGGCGGTGAACAGCGTCTTTTTGATGACCTGTCGCAATGCGGTGCTGCCTTCCTGGGGGCTCACGGTCTGCTCGCGCTCTCGGTTCGGGAGCCGGCTCCGGGATATGCCGCCGCACGTCCCGAAGCCGGCGGGAGAAATCCCTGGTGCGGTGTCAGTCGTTCTTGCACACGTTGCCGAACGCGGGGTTCAGCAGCGCGATGATGTTGATGGAGTTGCCGCACACGTTCACCGGCACGTGGACCGGGACCTGGATGACGTTGCCCGACAGGACACCCGGGGAGCCGACAGCGTCACCGTGGGCACCGGCGTCGGCGAGGGCCGGGGTGGCCGCACCCGCGGCCATGACGAGGCCGGCCAGGACAGTGGCGGTCTTCATGTACTTCACTTGTTTCTCTTTCCTTTGAGAAAGGCCGCGCAACGAATTGTTGCGCGCGGCGCACAGGAGAGGCACCGCTGACGAATTGGTAACGATTGCGCGGGGTAAAGGAAACCGGCCAGGAGGCGTACGCCGTATATTCACTCTCTTGGCAGCCGCCCCGCCCGTAGCACGGCACCACAAAGAAATGAGGCTGTCGGCACCTCGGAAAAACGGAGGTGCCGACAGCCGTCACTCAGGCGAAGTCGCGGGCGCGTTTCAGCTGCCGTTGGCGCCGTTGCCCGACAGAACCGGGATGTTGTCCAGGATGTGCGAGAGCGGCTCGTCCTTCTTGGCCTGGGTCGAGTTCTCGGTGCACTGCTGGTTCTGCTGGGCCGACAGGATCGGGATGTCCTGCACGCCGACGTTGATCAGGGCAAGGATCGACTGCGCCTGCAGCTTCTGCGCCAGGCCGATGCACGGCTTGTTCAGCGAGCCCTGGACCAGGCTGAGCTGGGGGCTCATGTCGCCCTCAGTCTTCTGGTTGCCGTAGGCCTGCTTCGCGTCGTTCCCGCTGTACGCCGTGGCGCCGTTCTCGTTCCCGATGGCCATGGCCTGAGGAGCGGCGGCGGCTGCGGCACCGAGGATGGACGCGGTGACCGCCGTGGCCGCCATAACCTTCTTGATCACAGGGTGTTCCTTTTCTGGAGAGAGGAGTTCACGCGTTTACCGCACTCCGATCAACTGCCTTGGTGAGGTTTTAGTGACGCCCATTCACCCGATCGGTGGGGAACGGAATTCAGGCTGCCATGCGGCGCGCCACGGGGGCGGACGTATGCAGGCCGTTTATCATTCCGTTTCGTTTCTCATCAACAGGAGGTCCTTTGAAGCGCGCGAGCGCGGCTGACGCGGGTGCCGGCAGACGGCGGCGCCGCGGTTTCTGGAGCGACAGGGAACTCAGGCTGGTCGAGCGCCTGGCGGCCCTGCACCATCAACTGGACGCACTGCACCAGGAACGCGCCGCCCTGATCTCGTACGTGGCGCGGCTGCACGGCGGCGATGTCACCGCGGAGCGTACGGGCTGGTCGCTGGTGCATGTGCACACGGCGGCGGGCCGGCTGTCGTGGCGGGTGGCGCCCGACGACTGGCATCTGTTCGCCGGGCTCGGCGAGGGCCCGGCCGCCCCCGGCGACCGCACACCGCCCCACCTGCGCACCGCCGAGACCAACACCCGGCTCTCCTTCCTCCATCTGCACCGCCGCCCCAACATGTCCACGGCGAAACGCAGTTGAGTTCCCTCTTCCCGACGGCCCGCCGCCGATCGGCCGTATGGGTGAGGGAGGGAAACCAAAGCGCGACAAGTCAGTTGACCAGACAGCTCCTACAGCTCCGGTCGGGGCATCCATTCCGGACGGGGCATCCATGAGGAAGGGACCAGCGTGCTCAAGAAGGCTATGGCGGCAGTTGCCGTTTCCGCGTCCGTCGTCGGAGTCTCCGCGGCTGCGGCGCCCCAGGCCCTGGCCATCGGGAACGAGAACGGCACCACCACGTTCAGCGGGAACAACGCGATGCAGGCGTACGGGAACTCCGCCACCTACGGCGACATGAGCCCGCAGATCGCGCTCATCCAGGGCTCCTTCAACAAGCCGTGTATCGCCCTGCCCGCGAAGGCCAACCTCCAGTCCCTCATCGGCCTGCTCAACATCGGCGTGCAGGACATCCCGATCCTGTCCTCGCAGCAGACCCAGCAGTGCACCGAGAACTCGACCCAGGCCAAGGGCGACGAGCCGCTCTCGCACATCCTGGACAACATCCCGATCCTGTCGGGCAACGGCGCCCGCCACAGCTGACCGGCCGCGCGAGAACCGCCCGCGCGAACGCAAAGGGCCGGGCCACCGTCATCGGTGGCCCGGCCCTTTCGCGTACTCCCGTCCGTACGCGCGTACTCCCGCCCGTACGGACGAGGTTCACGCGGGCCAGCAGGGGCGGGCCATCACGGCCTTCCACTCGCGGTCGGGGCCGCCCGGCAGGGTGCGGCCCCGGGCGGCCCAGGCCTCGGCGAGCTCCTGGTAGATGGGCGGCCCGGCGACCGGTGCGGGCGGCGGGGCGCTCTCCCTGCGGCTGGCGGGGATGAACGCCTGTCGGTGCCAGGTGCGTTCGGGCTCCGGCATGTCTGTCACCTCGAATTCGCGGGAGGGGTCCTTGACACCCATACCGTGCGACGCGCCCGTTCACGGCCCGGATAGGCCATTCGGGCCATCAAACCTCACGGACAGCAACCGCTTGCGGTGTCCGGCCGTTGATGACCACAGAGCTCCGCCCGTGGAGCCGGACTCAATAAGGAGCCAACATGCAGAAGGTGTGGTCGGCCGCGGCCGTCGCCGCAGCCGTCTCCGGTGTCACGATGATGGTGGCGCCCCAGGCCATGGCCATCGGGAACGAGAACGGCTCCACGTCGTTCAGCGGAAACGACTCCGTGCAGTCGTACGGCAACGCCAAGACCAAGGGCGACATGAGCGGCCAGATGAGCGTGATCCAGGGCACGCTCAACAAGCCCTGCATCGGCCTGCTCCAGAAGGTCCAGGCGCAGTCCCTCGTCGCGCTGCTCAACGTCGGCGTGCAGGACATCCCGATCCTGTCGGCCCAGCAGAACCAGCAGTGCACGGAGAACTCGACCCAGGCCAAGAAGGACGAGCCGCTCTCGCACGTCATCGACAACATCCCGATCCTGTCGGGCAACGGCGCCAGCGAGAGCTGAGCCGCCCCTTCCGGGCTCGGCCCGCGCCGAACGGCTCCGGGCACACCGGGCTGTCGGCACCTCCCCCTGCGGGGACGGTGCCGGCAGCCCGGCCGTTTTTCCGCTCCCGCGCGGTTTCCCCGTACCGGGGTCGTCCCGTTTGCCGTACTGGCTCGTTGGTCCTCGTGAGACGAGCACCGGACGAGCACAAGGAGGCACACCATGACCGCCGCGACGACACCCGCGCCCCGGATGCGCAACCCCGCCGTGGTGCTGCCCGGGGCGATGCGGGCGATCCGGGCCCTGCTCGCCGCCTTCGAGGCCGCCGAGAACGGCGGAGTGCCGAAGGCGACGCTGGAACTGGTGCACCTGCGGGCGAGCCAGATCAACGGATGCTCGTACTGCGTCCACGGCGGCGTGCTCAGCGCCAAGAGCGCCGGGGAGAGCGACGAGCGGCTGCACGCGGTGGCGGCCTGGCGCGAGGCCCGCTGCTTCACCGACGCCGAACGGGCCGCCCTGGCCCTGGCCGAGGCCGCGACCCGGCTCAACGACCGCCCCGACCCGGTACCGGACACCGTCTGGGACGAGGCCGCGCGCCACTACGACGAACGCCAGCTCGCCGCCCTGACCCTGATGATCGCCCTGACGAACCTGTTCAACCGGCTCAACGCGACGACGCGACAGCCGGCGGGGGCGACCTGGTAGGCAGGGCCACTCCTACCGCTGACGGAGTTTTCGTACGCCCATGCCCTCGCTGCGCGTACGCGGGTCTCAGAGCGGCAGCGTTATCCCGAGTTCGCGCATCGCCGAGGACGGCGGACCGCCCTCCGAGCGCTCCGTCTTGCGGCCCTTGCTGCCCGGGGCGAGCGTGCGCGGGTCGATGGCCTCGGCGGGCGCGCCCGTCGCGTACAGGCCGTCCGGCTCGCTGTCGCGGTCGTGCGGCAGCACCCAGAAGACCCGCCTGCGCCAGGTGCCCGAGGACGGCGACGCCTTGGCCTTGGGGCCGAGCAGCGCGTAGCCGACCATGCGCCCGTCGCGGTGGTAGGCGGGCTTGCTGCGGCGCGTCGGCAGCCGGTCCAGGCTCTGGCGCACGTAGTCGAGACCGGAGATGTCCTCCAGCCAGACCAGCTCGGTCTCATGGCTGATCTCGTCGTCGGTGATCAGGGAGCTCATGCCCTCTCCTCGTCGGCGAGCAGTCCGATGCCCGGGTAGTACTTCCGCGAATTGGACAAGATCATCTCCTTGGGCGAGGCCAGCCCGACCAGTTCGCGTGCGCGCGCGGCGAACGCGCGGGAGGTGATGACGGGTGCCCCCTCATTCTGACACCAGGCCCGGTACGCGGCGTAGAGGCGGGTCTGCTCCGCCCGGTGGTCGGGGTGCAGGGCGCAGGTCTCCTCGAAGAACCGCCCGGTGTGGTCCTCGGTCTCCGCGTACACGGTCGTGGCGATCCGCACCCGCTCCGGGCCGGTGAGGTCCTTGTCGCCGCCCAGATAGCGGCGGGCGCCCTCGATCAGCCAGTTCAGGATGCCCGGGCCCTCCTCGGTGACCAGGACGTCCGCCAGGTTGTCGATCTTGCGTTCGTCGGAGACGACGCGTTCGAACGGAATCAGCCGCATACGGCGCCAGAACGCGAAGCCGCCGGTGCCGACCTCGGGGCGGTGGTTGCCCAGCAGCCACAGCTTGTGGGTCGGCTGGAAGCTGAAGAAGTCCTGCCGCATCCGGCGGGCCTTGATGCGGTCGCCGCCGGTAAGGAGCTTGACGCGGGCCTCGTCGAACTTGTCGCCGGGCTTGACCTCGGAGCAGACGATGACGCGCCGCCCGTGCAGCTCGGCGAGGTCGGTGGGGTGCCCCTCGAAGGGCCGCGCCATGAGGAAACCGGGGGGACCCGCGTCGGCGTAGTCGCCGAGCAGCTTCATCACCACGTCCAGCAGGACCGACTTGCCGTTCTTGCCCGATCCGAACAGGAACGGCATGATCTGCCCGCCCACGTCCCCGGTGATCGAGTAGCCCAGCAGCAGATGCAGGAAGCCGATCATCTCGGAGGACTCCGCGTCCTCGCCGAACGTGTCGGTCAGGAACCGGTTCCAGCGCGGCGTCGGCATCTGCCGGGGCCCGGTCGACGTCGAGCGGGAGTGGAAGTCCTTGTTCGGGTCGGGCGTGCGCAGCAGCCCGGTGCGCAGGTCGACGATCCCGGCGGGCGTGCACAGCGCGTACGGGTCGGCGTCGAGCAGCGCCGCGTTCAGCACCATGCCCGGCGCCGAACGTGCCTGCGCCAGCATCGCGTTCATCCCGGCCGTCGACAGGGCCCGGCGGCGGTGCTGTTGCAGCGACTGCACCGTGTACAGGCCGCGCGGGTCGCTGTCGGCGATGTTCTCGGCCAGGTCGCCGGCCGCCCACATCACCGTGTCGTCCTCGTCGAGCTGCCAGCGGGTGGTGTCCCAGCGGTACCAGCCCAGGCCCGGCACATGCCGGTAGTCGTCCGCGAACAGCTTCACGAACAGCTTGGCGTTGCCCCGGTCGGTGAGCGTGTCGGGCAGCAGGCCGGCGTGCGTCGAGGTGTGGCCGGGCGCCTCCGCGTCCCCAACGGCCGCTGCCGCCCCGTGCGTCACCGGCTCCTGCGCCGATCCCGGACGGGCCTCAGAAGGGCCCTGGCTGCCCGTCTGAGCGGGCAGCAGGGCTTCCCCGGCCCCTGGGGCCGGGGAGTGCGCAAGGATCTGTGAGGCGACCGTCTGCGGGTCGAAGTCGAAGAGCACGTCCTCGTGCCCCCGGCCACGGCCGCCGCTGCCCTTGCCGGAGGCGGTCATGGGCGGCTCCGCAGTTCCAGGGGGCGCCGCGACCCGGCGGCCATGCCGCCGCGCACGATCGGGGCGGCCCGGCGCTCCTGGCCGGGCCGCGCGTACTCGGCCACCTCCAGCAGCACCCGCTCCCCCGCGTCCTGCCCGAGGTACCCGGCGGCGACCAGCCCGCCCACCGTGTACGCGGCCCGGTTCAGCTTGTCCGTGAAGCCCGCGCCCTCGGCCACGGCCGCGCAGTCGGCGACCTCGGCCAGCGCGGCGGCGAGCACCCGCGTCGCCTGCTCCCGCCCGGCTCCTGCGGCGATGACGGCCTGGCGGGCACGGTTGGGGCGGGGCTGGCGCGCAACGCGCTGAGCGGTCCTCAGATGCCCTGTACGGGCCAGCTCGTCGGCCAGCCAGGACGGCAGCGGGGCGGGGTCCCCGGCCCCTTCGAGGGGCTGGTACGTCCCTGCCGGGGTGACGGTCCCGGGCGCCACGATGTACCCCCCGTGGGCCCGCACATCGACCTGCCAGGCCAGGGAACAGCCTCCACCCTGGCCCACGGAGGAGTACCAGCGCCGGCCGTCGGGAACGGCCTCGTACCAGATGTGCAGCCCGCCCGAGGGGGTGCGTACGCGCAGGGTCGAGGCGTCGTCCGCCGGGCTCTTCTCGCCCCGCAGAGCGGCCAGGACGGCCAGGGTGTGGAAGCCATGGGACATGCCCATCAGATCGACGTCGTCGTGGATGGGGATGCCGGGCAGGATGCGGTCGCGGCCCGGGAGCGGCTGGGAGTGCACGTCGACGTCGATCACGACGAGGCCCGAGGCTCCGCAGGCGACCCCTACGCCGAGGTGCGGGTCGCTGCCCCACCACCGGTCGACCAACTCCGGCTCGATGGTGGCGGCCTGGAAGCCGTGGCACCAGCGGCCGGCCGCGATGCAGGCACAGCCGTCGTAGTGATGGCCCGGGCGGCGGCAGCGCGAGCAGTTGGCCACGGGCGTCTTCCGTCCCGGCCCGAGGGGGTGCACGGCCCAGGCCCGGGCGGCGCAGCCCCGCGCCAGGGCGAGCGGCCCCATCCCGGCGAGCTCGGCAAGCGTCGGCCCAGATGCTGACTGCTCTGAGTCGCTGCGTGAAAAACGCAGCTCAGCAGTCATGTGGTTCCCCTACTCAGCGACTGAAGCGACTCAACGACGGACATAGGTTAGCGAAGCTTCCGGCGAGGTGAGCGCAGGCCCCCGAAAAGGGCTCCTCCGTGTCGGATACAGGCCCAGCTACGCAACGAGCGGCAGCGACCGAAGGACAGCGACCGAAAAATTTTCAGTCGCTGCCTTCGGTGCTGCACGTCATTGCAGGTCAGAGCAGCTTTGAAGATCCAACAGCGACTGACAGCGACTCAATTGCCCCTCTTATCAACGGAACGCGCACACGAGGAAAAAACGCAAAATCCGTAACTAACATAGGAGCCAGAGTCGCTTCAGTCGCTGTCTGAGCGAGCCAACCCACCTTGACCTGGGGTTTTGTGGCAGCGACTGAACAGCTACCGAAGCCTCAGGGTCGCTCGGGTTCAGTAGCTGCAGTCACAAAACGCCCAAAACGCTGTCACCCTTACCGCGCGTAACAGCGACTGAAGGCCTTGGCAGCGACTGAACGGCAGCGACTGAAGCCCTGCGAGCCCAGCGACCGGAGCGACTGAAGCGACCGAGTTCCGCACCTGCCCCCGCGACTGGTCCGGGACACGCCAAGAACTCCGGGTCTCAGTCGCTTCGGTCGCTCCAGTCGCTACGACAGCCGTACCCCCCACCCGCCTCCGCGCTGCTGGGCCGTCTTTGGTCTTTTCCTGCAGGGTCGCTGCAGGCTGCGGCTCGGCCCGTACCGCTGCCGACGCTTGGCCCTGCTTCGGCCGTCTCGGGCCTTCAGTCGCTCCGGTCGCTTGAGTCGCTGCGCCCAGCGACTCAAGCGAGACGTTTCTGCCAGGCGGCCCGCATCCCGCGCCACTCCTCCCCGCAGCGACTGGCCCTCTCCCGGGAGAGCAGCTTGGTGCCGACGAGGTCGGTGTTACGGGTGGGATCGGCGCCGTAGAGGTAGCAGAGGTGGTGGGAGGCGCGCACGAGGTCCGAGGTGTGCGCATCCCGGGCCTCCTCCCCGCTTGCTGCGCCCGCGTCCCCGGCCGCCGCCGACAGCTCGTACTCCCGGGCCGCCACCCGCAGCTGCCGCTCCCCCGCCTCGCCCCGGCGGATCAGCATCAGCGCGGCGAACTGGTCGGCCGCGTCCTCCTCCGCCCGGTCGCCGAGGTCCAGGCCGAGGCGGTCGACGAGGGCGTGCCCGGCCTCATGGAAGAACGTTTCCGCCAGCACAGCGGCGACCTCGTCGTCGGCCGGGCGCACCCCCGCGCCCTCGAACAGCTCGCGTTCCTGCGCCACGTCGTCGTAACAGATCTCGATCCGCCGCGCCCCGGGATCGTAGGCCGAGCCCTCTCCCCCACAGGAGCGGCCGACCACCGCGAACGCGCCCGCCCGGCCGAACGCGTTCGCCTCGGCCGAGCCCTGCTCCAGGACCCTGCGCCCGCGCAGGAACGCGGCGTTGGTCCGGTCGGAGGCCGAGGGGGGCTCGTAGCGGACGGAGAAGCCCGTACGGGGCGCTGGGCGGGCCTCGTCGTCCCCGGGCGACGAGGAGGCGCCCGGGGAGCCGCAGGCGGCCATGCTCAGCGTCAGGAGGGCCGATGCGATCCCCGCGTAGAGCTGGATCCGGGAACGGCCGCCCCGGACCGGGCCGCCTCCACCGCTCCCCCGTCTGCGCATGGACGCATTAAAGGCGCCGACGGAACGTTTCGTCAGCGCCTCCGGGAGACTCCCGGCCGAGTGCGGGGATTTCGGGGATCTCGGGCGACCGTCCGCGCCGGGACACGAGGGCGTGACGGGCGCCGGGCACGCCGGCGCCCGTCACGGAGGCGTGCCGAGACTCGGCAGCGTCCGGGCATCCCGGCTCGGACACCCGGCCCCGCGCGATGCCCGGCAGAGCCCGACGACAGGCCCTGCACTGCCGGTTCTGGCATGCGCACGGATGGCAGTCCCCCGTGACAGCGGACGTACGGACCGAAGTCGCCCCAGGCCGCGGGCCACTTCGATCGGCCGGGCCCAGCATGCAACAGCCCGACCGCGTTTTCCCCCGATGATTTTTCTGCCTAAAACCCGTCGGGCCAGTCGACGCCACCACTCCCCCACCGGCGCCGTCACTCGTCGTCGATCAGCCGCTCCGCCGACAGCGCCCAGCGGTACGTGAGTTCCGCCAGCGTCGACACCTGCCACAGCTCACGCAGCTTGCCGATCTCCTTCGAGAGCGTACGCAGCCCGATCCCCAGGCGCTGCGCCGTGATCCGCTGCTCGATCCCCGCGGCGGTGTCCCGCAGGATCTCCCGCTGGAGCCGCGTCGTACGCGCCCCCGCCGCCACGTCCGACACCCGCGGATCCCCGTGCCAGATCTCCGCCCGCCGCCACTCCTGGTCGAAACCCTCCGCCATGTACGCCACCGCCGCCCGGTCGAGCACATGCCAGGCCGCGTGACTGGGCACCGAGTTCACGATGTGGTCGGAGACGAACGCGGTCCGCCGGTCCACGATGATGCACCGCTGGAACGGCCCGATGAGCGTACGGAACTGCGCCCCCTTGCCCGTCATCACCCGCGCCCACTCACGCGTCGCCTCGTCGTCGCGGACACTGTCGCGGTACAGCGTGCGTACGCTCACCCCGCGCTCCAGCGCCCGGCTGTCGCGGTCCATCGCGAGGGCGAGCAGCTCCCGGCTGCGCGGCCCGCCCGGCTGGGCCGTGAGTAGCTCGCCCTGCGCCTGGCTGATCGCCTGCTCGATACGGGCGTTGACCAGCCCCGGCTCCGTCAGGAACTCCGAACCGCGCCCCGAACGCCACTTGGCCCGCTCGAAGTGCACGCTCAGCTCGTCCGCGTCCTCGGGTATCGCCGCCATCCGCGCCGCCCGGGCCGCCATCTCCCGCAGATCCGCGTCCAGTTGCCGCCGGGCCGCCTCCTGCGGGTCGAGCGCGATCGGGATGTCCGGCAGATCGGCGTCGACCGCCACCAGGCCGCGCTCCCGCAGCCGCTCCAGGACCGGCCCGTCCTCGGGGGTGACGGGCTCGTGCCGGGTGATCCGCCCGTACAACTCGACCGCCTCCGGCGGCAGCCGGTCCCCGTGCCGCGCCGGATTGTCGCTCTCCACCTGGTTCGCCCCCGTCGGCGCGCTGCGTGCGTACGCCCGGCGCACACACGCAGCCGCCACCGCTTGATCGCCGTATGTCCGACCAGGCAGCGTACCGGTGGGCCTGTACGGAACCGGCTCCGCCGGGGACGCCCTCCCCGGTCCCGGCCGAAACCGCTCGCACGGACGGCCGATGTTCGAGCCCGTTCCGCGCGAAGGGCGCTCGTGGAGGCGCCCGTTCAGCGGGGCCCCCACCACGGCGTACGAGAGGAAGCACCGATGCAGCACGGCGAGGCACACACGGCGACACCACTGCCGGACCACAGCGCCCGGCCCCGCGCGGCCCGCGCGCGCCGGGACTCCGCCTGGGGCTGCTGATCCCCGGGATCCCTGGCCCGGGCCGTAAGCGCCCGCACCGGCACAGCTCACCGAGGCGGCCGCCACCCACCCTGCCGCAGGCCGCCCACGCATGGGGAACACGTTTCATGGACAAGGTTGCTCTGCGCGGCCTGCTGCGCGAACGCCGCGCACTCATCACACCCGAGAGCCACGGCCTGCGCCGGCCCACCCGCCAGGGCCGGCGCGCCCCCGGCCTCTCCCAGGCCCAGATCGACCAGCTGCTGCACCGCGCCCCCGACACCTACGGGCGCCTGGAGTCCGGCCGCTACGGCAACCCGCCCGCCGACCTCCTCGAAGACGTGGCCCGCCTGCTCGGCATGAACGAGCAGGAATGGATCGCCCTGTGGCGGTACGGACTCGGCCAGGATCCCCCGCACCCCCTCAACTCGCGCTCCGGCGAGGAGATCCCCGGGGTCTGGCAGGAAGCCGTCGACGGCATCGCGCACATGGCGTACGTCCACGACCGCTCCTGGAACCTCCTCGCCCACAACTCCGCCTTCGCCGCGCTCTTCCCCGACGGCCGCGCCCCGCACAACACCATGCGCTGGATGGCCCTCGACCGCAGCGCCCGCTCGGTGCTGACCGACTGGGAGAACGCCTGGGCCCCCTTCGCCCTCCCCCACCTGCGCGGCGCGCTCGCGGCCGACCCGCACGACGAGACGCTCAAACAGATCGAGAAGGAAGTCCTCGCCGACCCCGTCTCCTCCCCCCTGTACGAGCGGGCCGGCGCCCACATCCACCTCGACGGCGACGAACGCCCCCTGCACCACCTGGCCCTCGGCCCCGGCTGGGTCACCCTCTGCACGGCCCAGCCGATGGCCGCCCCCGGCGCCCGCATGATGATCCTGGTCTTCCACCCCGGCGAACGCCGCCGCCACACCTGCACCCCGATGCTGCGAGCAGACCCCGCGAGGCACCCATGAGCGCCCTGGACCTGTTCCTCCTCCTGCTCTTCGTCTGCTGGACGTCGACGTCGGTGGCCCTCCTCACCGACTTCCGCGCCCTGCGCACCCGCCTCAGCAAGTCCCGCGCCCGCAACGACCCCTACGCGATCCGCCACCGCAGCAGGATCCTCACCGCGTTCGCCTGCGGTGGAGTGGTGACGGGCGTATACGGAGTGCTGGGCGTCCTCTACGTCGCCCTGACGTGACGCACGAGCACCCGGACGAACACGAGGCCCGACCTATCACGCCGTGATAACCCGGCCGGGGCGGCGGAAGCCGCGCACACGGTGAAGCGAGACCGACGCCGACCTATCACGGCGTGATAGGTCGCGGCCGCAACCACGTGGCATGAGCCGGGTTATCACGGCGTGATAGGTCCGCTGCGACGACTTCGGGCTATGAGGGCTATCACGCCGTGATAACTCCCCTCCCCCACCACCCACTTCACCACCTCTTCGCCCCATTCACCCCGTTACCTCCCTGAAATCCCACCCCTTGGGCCAGAAAGCTAACGTGTCGGTCCATCAAACGATCTCCGGCGTTAGTAGAGTTACGTTCATGACCTCACCTGCCACCAGAAGCGACCGGGAGAAGGTCGTCTCGAAGCTCCCCCTGCGGCTCCGCCAGGAGTTGAAGATCCGCGCGGCACAGCTCGGAGTCGACATCCAGGAAGCCGTGGAGACCGGCATCACGACCTGGCGCAGCCTCGGCTCGAACCTCTCCCCCATCGACACCTCCGGCGCCGAATCGTTCGCCACCTTCCTCCCCACCACCCAGTGGACCGGCTTCCGCGCCGACTGCAAGGACCGGGGCGTCTCCCTCATCCAGGGCCTCGCCCAGTCCGTACAGGTATGGCTCGACCACCACCCCGCCCCGGCCGTACGGCGGCCCGCGATCGTGCGGCGCATCGTCGTCTGCAACCAGAAGGGCGGCGTCGGCAAGACCGCCATCACCGCCGGGACGGGCGAGGCCCTGGCCGAAGACCCCACGGTCCTCATGCCCGTACGCGTCTCCAAGCACTTCGCCGCCCTCCTCGACGACGGCAAGGACGGCAACGAGGGCTCCGACGCGGCCGCCAGCGGCGTGCGCACCGACCCGCTCGCCCTCGAAGACCTGCCCGGCCTCGGCCAGCGCGTCCTGCTCGTCGACTTCGACCCCCAGGGCCACCTGACCAAGCAGCTCGGCCAGGAACCGCTGCCGATGGGCGGCGACTCGCTCACCAACCACATGGCCGGCGACGCCAAGGGCGACCTGCGCGATGTCATCGTCGCCATCGACGAGGACCGCTTCGGCGACCGCCTCCACCTCCTGCCCGCCTGCACCGACGCCTTCCTCCTCGACGTACGCCTGGCATCGGTACGCGCCCGCGAAGCCGCCCTCGAACGCGCCCTGGCCCCCGTCGAAGCCGACTACGACGTCATCCTCATCGACTGCCCGCCCAGCCTCGGCCTCAGCATGGACGCCGCCGCCTACTACGGCCGCCGCCGCCCCGACGAGGTACCCGGCAACTCCGGCACCCTCATCGTCGTCCAGGCCGAGGACAGCAGCGCGGACGCCTACGACCTGCTGACGTCGCAGATAGAGGACATGCGCACCGACCTCGCCCTCGAACTCGACTACCTCGGGATCGTCGTCAACCACTACGACGCCCGGCGCGGATACATCGCCACCTCCTCCCTCCAGTCCTGGATGGACATCAAGGACCCGCGCGTCGTCGGCGTCATCGGAGACCTGAAAGAACAGAAGGAAGCGGTACGCGTCAAGCGCCCCCTCCTGTCGTACGCCCCGCGCTGCGACCAGTCCGTCGGGCTGCGCGCCCTCGCCCGGGAGATCAGCAAGTGAGCAAAGCCAAGGACCTCGGAGCAGGCTCGTCGTTCGGCCAGGCCCGGCCCGTCTCCGCCCGGCGCGCGGCCATCGGCGCCGCGACCGTCGCCCCGACCGCCGGCGTCCCCGACCCGACCGAACTCCCCGTCGGCCGCATCAGCCAGAACCCCGACAACCCCCGCGAGCAACTGCGCGACCTCGACGGCCTCGCCGACAGCATCCGCGAGATCGGCCTCGTCAACGCCATCACCATCGCCTCGGTCGAGGCCTACCTGCGCGAACGCCCCGACCGGGCCGACGACCTCGACCCCGACACCCGCTACATCGTCATCGACGGCCACCGCCGCCTGGCCGCCGCCAAACTCGCCGGCGTCCCCACCATCCGGGTCAGCGTCGACAACGCCCTCGTCTCCACCGACGAGGCGCTCCTCGAAGCGGCCTTCGTCGCCAACGTCCACCGCGACGACATGAACCCGCTGGAACAGGCGAACGCGCTCAAGAAGCTCGTCGAGTTCTACGGCTCCCAGAACCGCGCCGCCAAGCGCCTCGGCATCGCCCAGTCCACGATCTCCTCCAAGCTGTCGGTCCTGGACCTCACCCCCGAACTCCAGGCCGACCTGGTCGAGGGCCGCCGCAAGGTCGAGCACGTACGGAACCTGTCCAAGTACACCGGCGACCAGCAGCGCGAACAGGCCGACGCCCGCGCAGCCGCCGCCGAGGAACGCCGGGAGGCGACCCGACGAGCGGCCGAGCTATCACGCCGTGATAGCTCGTCGATGCTCCCCGACCTCACGCCGAGCGACAGCACCTCGGCGATCGTCGCCCTGGCACGCGGCCAGAAGGCCGAGCTGTACCCCCAGCCCGACCCCGACGAGGCAGCCGACCTATCACGCCGTGATAACTCGACACCCGAGGCGGACCTATCACGCCGTGATACCCCCCGGACCGAGACCGCCCCCGCACACCGCCCCAGCCCCGCACGCGACACCGACCTATCACGCCGTGATAACTCCACGCCCGAGGCGGACCTATCACGCCGTGATAAGTCGGCGGGGGACCCCGACCCCGTCCACGGCAGCGACCTCCCGGCCCCGCGCCCCGAGGCCCACTCGGGACCCGGCGCCCGCCCCGTCGTCAAAATGCCGTGGAACGACGGCGTCGCCTGCGCCGAAATCGCCATCTCCCGCATGACCCCCGCCGAGCGAGGCCGCATGCTGGCACGCCTCCAGGAGGAGGCGGCCAGAGAAGCCACCCGAACGGAACCGGCAACAGCGGACTGACCCCCAGCGTTCCCCGAGGAACGGGCGGGAAGCAGCCGGATTATCACGGCGTGATAGGTACACCAGCCCCACCGGGCCCGAGCAACCGACCTATCACGCCGTGATAACCGACGAAGCGCGCACCCATCTCACGTCTCCCTCACGATCTACTGAGTAAGGGACCGAGAGGCGGGGGAGAGGGGGAGAGGCGGAAGCAGCCCAGCCGGTTGGTTTGCGGCTAACCTGGTGCGACCGGCGCGCCGGAGCCGAGTGGCGGCCCGCAGGCGAGAGGACGACATCCGTGACGGTCGAGTACAGCCTGGCCGACGCCGAACACCTCCCGTACGTAAGGCACGGCCTGCTCGACGTACACCTCGACGTACACACGCAGTCGGGGCCGTCCGATGCCGAAAACCACTTCGAGGCGCGCCTCCAGACGGCCGCCGCCCACCCCGGCTGGACGACAGCCATCGGCTACCAGGCGGGCCGGGCCGTCGGCTACTGCCACGGCTTCTCCCTCCCGGCGGACACCGACTGGTGGTCGAACGTGATCGTGCCGCTGCCGGAGTACGTCACCAGGGAGAGCGGGCGGCGGACGGCCGTCCTCAGCGAGATCGTCGTCCGCAAGCCCTGGCGCGGCACCGGCGTGGCCGCGCAGCTCCACGACATCTGGCTCTCACTCCGCCCGGAGGAGCGGGTCACGCTCCTGGTGGACTCCACCATCGGCGGGGGAGCCCTCCAGAGGGTCTGCGAGAAATGGGGCTACCGGAGCGTGGCCAACCACCGCGCCCCCGGCGACCCCACCGTGTACACGGCGATGATCCGCCCCGTACACCGCCCCTGACCGCCCCGCCTGACCGCCCCGCCTGACCGGCCCACCGCACAGGCCGTCCGCACAGGCCGTCTGCACAGGCCATCCGCCCTTACGGTGCCGCCCGCGGCCCAGGCGGCACAGCCGCCACCCCCAGCTCCGCGAGCCCCGCCGTCAACTCCCCGCGCGACGCCACCACCGCCGGTACGCAGTCGGGCGCGAGCCGCACCGCCGACGCGAGCACCTCGACCAGGCTGAGCGGCTCCTCGACGCCGCCCAGATGCCGGTACTCCACCGCCGCCAGCACCCCCAGCCGCTCCCACAGCCCCAGCCCCGGCCGCCGGTGCTCCCGCAACAGCACCCCCGACGCCTCCTCGACGTCCACCCCCGCGCCGTACAGCTCGTGCAACCGCCCCCGAAGCTCCTCCATGTACGCCATGTACGCGCGCACTTCCGCCTGCCCCACCACCGGCCCGTGCCCCGGAACCACCACCCGCGGATCCAGCTCGAGGATCTGGCGGCACGCGTCGACGACCCCGCTCAGCGGCCCGGCCCAGTGCACCGGCACATCCCCGACGAACAACACGTCCCCGGCACACACCACACCGCTCTGCGGCAGATGCACCACCAGGTCCCCGGCGGTGTGCGCGGGCCCCACCTCGTACAGCTCCACCGGCGTCGACCCGACCAGCAGATCCAGCCGCCCGCTGAACGTCCGCGTCGGCGGCGCGACTTCGAGGCCGCCGTAGTCGTACCGCCCGAAGTGCGCCAGCAGGTACCGCTCGAAGGCGACCTCGTCCCGGCACCCGTCCAGCATCGCCTGCAACTGCCCCGGCGTCGGCTCGGCGCACAGATGCGTCAGATTGGCGTCGGTACTGATGATCTCCGCATCCGGGAACAGGCCGTTGCCGTAACTGTGGTCGCCGTTGGCGTGCGTGTTGACGACGGTCGACACCCGCGCGCCCGGCGCCGTCACGCGCCGCGCCGCCGCGGTCAGCGCCCGCGTGAGATCGGCCGTGTACGGGGTGTCCACCAGCAGGACCTCGGAGCCGGAGGCCACCACGACGCAGTTCGCCATGCCCCAGGTGCCGGGGAACTGCGGGAGCCACGCGTGGACTTGATCGTCGAGCCGGACGAGTTCGGAAGGAATACGCATGCCCGCATTCTGCGCGGGCCGGCCCGGGCGCGCCCGAGCGGGGTCCGACGTAAGCCAGAAAGAGATGACGAACCATCAACTAGCCACTGCACAAGCCCACTTGACCAGCAACGAGTCCCCCACCCCCACCCACGCGATGTAAAGGACGCTTGACATCCCCCAGATGTAAAGCTTACTTTCCATGCATGCGGAACGATCTACGTCAGCTACGCGCGGCCCAGGGCCTGTCGCAGCAGGAGTTGGGGCAGGCGCTCGGCGTGTCCCGGCAGACGATCAACGCCATCGAGCAGGGCCGGTACGACCCCTCGCTGCCCCTGGCGATCCGTATGGCCCGCTATTTCGCCAAGACGGTGGAGGAGATCTTTCATGTCGATTGACCACAAGCCCGAGGCCACCCGCGGCCAGCGCTGGGGCGTTCCGGCCCTGGGCTTGGCCATAGGTGTCGGCTACATCGCGATCTTCCTGGCCCGGCACGAGCCGGGAATGGCGGTCGCCGGCTTCGTCGTCATGGCCGTCTACGTACTGATCCTCGTCATGGCATCCCGCCGGTCGGAGGCCGCCGCCCTGCTGCGCGGCGAGGCCACGGACGAGCGCCGCCACTCCATCAACCAGCGCGCATCCGCGTTCACCATGAACGTACTCGTGCTGGTGCTCCTGACGGGCTTCGTGACCGAGCTGATCCGCGGCAACAGCGGCCACCCCTGGGACGTCCTGTGCGGCGTGACCGGCTTCGTATACGTCGCGTCCACCATCTTCTTCTCCCGCCGCGGCTGACACGGCCGGGGGATTACGGCGGATGGCCGATGTCGCGCGGATGGCCCGGCTCGTTGAGAGATAGCCGCTCTTGTCCGGCGGTTCGGTGGTTGAACCGCGCAAGGCGGCAGGATCTCCGGAGCGTTCCGCTCCGGCGCGAGAAGAGGAGGACTCTGTGCGTCGAATGAGTATGGCCCTGGCCCTGGCGATGGCCGCCGGCGGGCTCGGTATGGCGGCCGCGACCGCCCAGGCCGCCCCGGTCCAGGGGCCCCCGTTCCCGTACGCCGACTGCATCAAGGCGACGGCGCAGCACGGGGAGACCAAGGCGCACGGCAAGTGGCACTGCGACCAACTGGTCCAGAAGGGCTGGGTCAAGCCGCCGAAGCACTGACCGCTCCCGTGGAACTCGGACGGCAAGCGGGGGAGCGGCTGGGGGAGCGGGGTACGAAGACGGGCGGGCGGCGAGGCGCCGGGCCGATGGAAGGGCCCCCTCCGCCAACCTGTTAGCCGGTTGTTAGGGGATGTTGCCACGCTGTTCCCGTTGGGTTTCCCGACGTTGTCTATCGGTGCGGCCGGCTCTTTCGGCCGCACCGATTCCGTTGGTTCCGCGTGCCCCGGGTGACCGCGGGGAGACGCGGAGGCCGTTCCAGAAGGGGGAATGTCATGAAGCGACTGCGCATGGCAGGGACCGTGTCCACCGCGCTGGCGGTGGCGGCCGGGGCGATGCTCCTGGCCGCGCCGTCCGCGAGCGCGTCCAGCAGCTGCCACGCCTACAACCGCAACGACGGCGCCGGTGTGGGCTGGTGCGACAGCGGCAACGGCCGCTGGCGCGTCCACGGCTACTGCGCCAATGTCGGCGGCGTGCGCGGCCCGTACACCGGGTCCGAGGGCGGCCGTTCGATGGGCAAGGAGTGGGCGTCCATCCTCGAATGCGGGATGGGCGGCGGCGCCGTGAACATGTGGGTCGAGACGTACGGCTGAGCCGCTACGGCCTGATGGACCGGCCCGTTCCCCCCGCGTGCAGCGGTGGGGGGCGGGCCGGTTCCGCGTTGCGGGCGCGGAGGGCCCCTTCACCCGCAGGCGCCGGAACGTGGAGGGCACTGCCGGTAGGTAGCCCGCCCCTCCTGTCCAGGACCGACTACCTCTCCACACGGCAGACGAAAATCTATATCGGCCGGAGTAGACATTGGGCGGTGGTGTGGTTATGGTTTCTGTCGTAGCCCGAAGAGGTCAAAAGGGCCGGCAGAGACGAACTGCCGGGCAGCAGGATCGCAGTACCCGCAGTTGCAGTACGCAGGACGGTGCGGTGACGGAGTTTCGAAGCCAGGTTGGTTGCAGGACGGCGACGGGACTGGTGACCGGACCGGGTGGCCCGCAGTGATCAGGGGCCGCCGTGAGCAGTACCGCAGTGGCAGTACCCGCAGTAAGTGCAGTTCGCAGTACCCAGCAGTGAAGTCAGTGAGTGGTACCTCGGTGAAGGCGTCGGCTGCGGGCGCGCGCACCCGGGTGGTTCGGCAGTGGGGTTCCAAGCCAGAGCAGATGCAGGACGGGCGACGGGGCTGGCTGCCGAAGTGGCGCTGTGAGAGGCCACAAGCAGTACGCAACACCAGCAGTACGCAGTAACAGCAGTACGCAGTTCCCGTAAGTGATTGACCCAGAGGAAAGAACGGAGGAACCAGCCCCATCAGGATCGCCCGGACGCCACACGGGTCCGGGTACCGCAGGACATCGATAGTGAGGTGGTCTCCGGTCACGCATCCGCGATCCCCGCGACCCCGGCGAAGTTCAGGCCGGGCGGGCGGAAACAGAAGGCCGGCGCAGTATCGGAGCCGGCAGATGGTGTAGCTGTTCCTTCGGGGCCCGGGAGCCACATGCTCCCGGGCCCCTCAACGTGTTTCATAGAGAGGTGCAATGACCGCAGACGACTCCTTCAGCCGTCTCGATGACGACGACTACCCCGCCTACACCATGGGCCGGGCCGCCGAGATACTCGGCACCACCCAGGGCTTCCTCCGTGCCATCGGCGAAGCCCGCCTGATCACCCCACTGCGCTCGGCCGGCGGACACCGCCGCTACTCCCGCTACCAGCTGCGCATCGCCGCCCGCGCCCGCGAACTCGTCGACCAGGGCACTCCCATCGAGGCCGCCTGCCGCATCATCATCCTGGAAGACCAGCTCGAAGAGGCCCAGCGGATCAACGCCGAATACCGCAAGGCCGCCGAACCCTCGAACCCCACGGCCACCACTTGAACGGGCTGATCAGCGGGTGACCAGCCAATCTCAGTCACCGTATCGGCACCCCGTGGATGGACCTGCCCGAGCACTTCGGGGCGTCGTCGTGGAAGGGCGCGGGCAGCTGGTCTCGCATGAAGGACGTTCCACCGAAGATGGGGTGGACGGCTCGGCTTGGATATTCGTGAGTAGTCGCGGTACCGAAAGTGTCGGTTGCTATTGATCACGGTCGGCTAAGCCGGCCTCTCGGGCTACCTCGCGCTTGTCTCGTAGCCTGCCTGCCAGTGTCATTCCGCGAAGGTTCAGGATGCAGACGGCTAGGTCGCGGTCGGTGCTGTCGAGTCTCTGCTGCGCGTCGGCAATGGCGCGGTCCACGAGGGTCAGGCCGCGCTCGGTGTCCCCGAAATTCAGGTAGGTCCCGGCGCGGTCCCGGGACGCGACGGCGGCGCCCAGGGGGTTGGGCTGCTGCTCGACGGCCCACCTTTGGCGGGTCACGGCGAGTTCAGCCGTGTCCATCCACTGGTGCCGCGCCGCGAGCCAGTAGGTGATGCTGTACGCCTCCGCCAGGATCATCCACGCTTCGGGCGTGTTCGCGCGGTGGGCATGTGTGGTGGCGTCCCTGAGCAGGTCGGGGAGCACGGCCAGGAGCCGCGTTTGTTCGCAAGCCGTCTGCGTACCCGCACCGCATCTGTGCAAACAGTGTGCAAGGCCCCCTGCGGCTATGGGCGTTGACTGCTGGCAAGAGGCACTGCGGTCGTGTTGAGGCGGGCGCGGGCCATGGCCAGCAGAGAGGATGGCGGGACGGCGTGGAAAGCAGCCCGCAGTACGTAGTGGATACCGCCAGCGGGAGGCTGGGGGTGGTGGAGCGCTATGAGGGGAGTGTCTACCTGCGCCCGCCAGGAGGTGGCCGGCAGTGGGCCACGGCGCCGGAGGCCCTGCGCGACGCACGCCCCGAGGAACTGGTGCGAGCCCGCGTCCTCGATATCCCGGTGCCCGTGCGGGGGCGGTGCTGATGTGGGCACCGCCGGTGGGACCGCCCCGGGAGCGAAAGTGTGGCCCAGGGATCACGAGTGTGCGGGATGCGGCCTACGGCCTGGAACCGGAGGGCCCGCCGGGCTGTGATCTGTGCGACGCGTGGCGCACGGAGCGGGAGGTGGCCCGCGAGGGGCGGGCGCAGCGGAGGGTGCGGCAGGCGAACACGGAGATCATCCGCCACCCGGCCCACCGCACATGGCCCGGTGGGGAGGTGGTGGCCCGGTGAGCATCAGGAGCACGCTGCGGGGCGTGGTCTACCGGCTGCTGCGGCACTCTGACAGCGAGGTGACCATGACCGCTCACTGCCTGTCCGGCGACGGCTGCGGATGGATGTTGGACGCAATCAGCGACCTGGGCGCCGGGGGCGTCGCGATCATCGAGCACGCGGCCGCGACCGGGCACGGCCTGTTCACCCGCGCGGTGGAAGACATGGCGTGTGTGGTGCTGAGCAGCCGTCAGGAACAGGACCGCCGGGCCCAGGCCCACCGGATGGATCACGCTGCCCGGCAGCGGTCGGTCGGCGGCACGGAGAGTATCGAGCACACGCGGGCCCACGGCCTGTAGACCCCGACCCCCAGACTCCCGCCCCGGGCTGAGGGCGGGTTCAGCTCCCATTCCGGTCTAGGGATGAGGTCCATTCCCGGAACGGCGAGAGGCCCGCCCCGGGGGCCTAAGCCGCCCAGGGCGGGGCGGTTCGGCACAACCCCGTGTGTTCACAGCGATGGAGGTCCACGGCAGGGATGAAGTGAACGGCTACGACGTGGCGGGCGAAGAGATCATCACCCCGACCGAGCCGGAGCCGGAGCCCGACGAGAACGGTAACGGAGATGACCAGTAACACCCCCCGCTCAGGCGACGGGAGCGCTCGCGCGACAGCCCGCCAGTTCCTGAAACGCGATCTGCCGAAGAACTCCGAGCTGTCATGGCTGTGCCAGATCCACAAGGACCCGGTCGCCATGAAGCTGGTGCTGCGCACGGGCTACATGTGTCTGCACTGCCAGCGTGAGCGCTTCCGCTCCTGACACTCTGGGTTGAACAGCTCTCGCTGTACGGCAGCTGGGATCGTAGAGCTGATGCGTGAGTGGAGGCGTTGAGGGTTTGAGCGGGGGAAGAGGAGTGGGTGGGTTTTCACTCATTGACCTGACTACCTGTCAGGTCAATGAGTGAAAGGTAGTCAGGAATCCGAGGGCCCCCAACTTCTCAGCCAGACAAGGGAATTCACGGAGTGAATTCTGCTGGGGATTGCGGAGCAAGTGTCGCGGGGCGGTGAGTCTGCGTAGGTAGTGGTCCTTTGAGGTGGGGTTTCGCGGTTTGGCTGGGTGATCTTCTGGTTCGGAGCGGGGGTTCAAGTCCGGTTCGGGGCCTGGATGTTGCTGAGCTGGGTGGGGGTCGCTGTTGTCGTGGCCTGGGCATTGTCGGGTGTTGTGCAGGTTGGTTGGGCGGGTATGGCTTGTCTGTGCAGTTGCACTGGTGGGCCGTAAGGCAGCCGGGGCTTGCGTGCACGTCGCGGGTGCCGTCCCGGTCTGTGTACTCAGTGTCGGCGCGGTAGCGCTGTCACCGGCGTGACCGCCCGGGTGGCGTGGGGGAGTGGCGGGTGTGGGGTCGGTAGTGTTCCTCGGCGAGGTGGTCGAGCTGGATGGCTTCGAGGGATGTTTTGGTGATGCGTTCGCTGCCGTCGCAGATCGCGTCGATCGCGGCGTGGCGGATCAGGCGCGAGAGGCTGCCGATCTTCCCACCGGTGCGCTCGTGAAGATATGAGGCAAGGCGGGGCAGACTGCCCGTCTTGTGGTTCTCAAGGTCGAGGGCTTGTTCCATCAACGTGATCAGTTCTTTGAACGGCTCTTGTTCCCCGAGGCGGGCGGGGAAGGCGCTGAAGTCGATGAGGCTGGCCCGACCGGCGAGTTGGGCACCACGTACCCCGCTGAACAGCTCGCTGCGTGTCACGTCGATGCCCGCGTACACGAACGTCGCGCCGATGCGTTCGGTGAGGTCTTTGAGGAGGTCGGCGGTTTCGGCGCCGGTGGTGGTGTGGGGGTTGAGCCGGTGGATTTCGTCGATCAGGACGAGTTTTACGCTGGCTTTGGCGTAGGTGGTGCACACGGCGGTGGTGATCTGGGCTTGGGTCATGCGGATGGTGGTGGGGATGCCGAGGTAGCGGGCGAATTCGGCGGCGAGGGTTTTCGCGCTGGCGGCGGGCGGGACCAGGACGTAGGCGACCGGCACAGAAGCGGTGTGATTGATGCCGGGGTGGGGACTGCGTGCGGTGTGGGCGAGGTGGCAGACGCGACCGACTTCGAGGAGCGCGGTGGTCTTGCCGGTAGTGGCGGGGCCGGTGACGATCAGGCTGGGGCGTGCGGTGATGTGCTGGTGCTGTCCGAGGATCATCAGGGTGCGGACGTTGCGGGCCAGGGCATCGACGGCTGGGGTGCGGATGGTGACGAACGCCGAGTGGTAGGCGAGGCGTTCGTCCACGCTGCGCTGTGGTGCCCCTGCCGTCGGCGGGGCGGGCGGGGCAGTGGTGGCGAACGCCTCGAATCCCTGCCAGGTAGTGACCGCTGCCGGTTCGGCGGAAACCGGAACGGCTTCTTGCCCACTCACCATCGCTGTGCCTCCTCGTAGGCGTTCCACAACGCGAACCCACGATCGGGCCGGCTGCCGCCCGGCGGCTCTGTGTCGCTGTCGCCTTGGGCGGCCAGGTCGTCGAGGCTGTCTGCTTCTTCCCATTCGATGCCCTTGGCTGCGTCGTGATCGACCGCGGTGCCGCTGTGCTGCTGGGGAAGCGCATGCGTCAGGGAACCAGCGGAGAGGAGGACTCCTTCACTCCTGTCTGGGGCGGATGCCGCGATTTGGACGCCCGCCCTTTCCTCGCCGGTCTGTTCGGCTTTCTGCCCCGCTGCGCCCGGCGGAAGCGGCGCGGCGTCTGCGGTGGTGCGGGCGCGGCGCAGGAGCTGATCGAGGGAGTCGGCGAGGTCGGCCTCGTGCTGCTCCCGCCCGGCCCGCTGTTCCACGGCTGCTTTCACGAGCCTCCAGGCTTGTTCGCCGAAGGGTTCGTGGACGTGGTCGCGGTGGATCCACGGCACTTCGGCCAGGCTGCCGTCGGGCAGCCGTACCCAGACCTGCCGTAGATCGTGGGGGTTGTGGTGGACCTCCCACTTTCCGCCGCGCAGCGGGATGCCGGAGCTTTGGCCGCGGTGTTCGTTGAGCACCGCATCGTCGTAGGTGCGGTGGTCGATGCGGATGCCGCGGCCGGTGATGGCGCACCAGCGCACCGGCAGGAGCGCCAGGTAGTCCCGCCCGGACAACGGCAGTGGCACGTATCCGCACACGCCGAGCAGCGCGGCCCACATCTCGTTCGGTGACAGCACCGTCCGGGACAGCACGGGATGACGCAACGCGTCGTGGGGACGGGACTGCCACCCGCAGATGATCCATTCGTCCAGCAGGTCCTGGAGCTGCGCAACGCTCCAGCAGGCCTCGCTCTCCACGCGCGGTCCGCGGCGGGTGACGTCGGATCCGGTGTAGCCGGCGACATGCTGAGCGACCAGCGTGTTGATCGCACCAAAGGTCCGCTCCACCGAGCCCTTCGCACTCGGCCGGCGGGGTGGGGCGCTCTGCACACTGATCCCCAGGGTTTCGCACGCGGCCGAGAACCCTTGGGAGAGGAACACCTTGCCGCGGTCGACGACGATGGTCTCGGGTACGACCACCGGCCGCGCTGCCGCCCCGTCCAGCCGGTGATCGAGTGGCAGCAGCCGCTCGTAGGGCACCGCCGCGTACGCGAGCCGCAGCGCGGTGTCCCATCCGGGCCGCATCGGGTGGGGCACGGCCATCTCGGCGAGCAGCAGTGCCGCGTCGACCGCTTTCGTCCCCTGCGGGCGCAGCACGGCGGCCAGGATGGAGCGCGTGGCCACGTCGACGGCGATGGTGAGTTCCGGCCGCGCCGGACGCCCGTCGTCGTTGATGGCCATCACATCCAGCCGGGTGGTGTCGACCTGTACCATCTCGCCCGGCCGCAGTGCCCGGGTCGGCGTGAACGGCCCCGTCGGCACCGCCGCGCCACCGGCCGGACGCCCGGGCAGCTCACGGGTATCGACCAGTGCGTTCACCAGCCGGTTGAACGTCGACTCGGGAGGCACCTTCACCCGGCCTGCTCCGTGGGCGTCGTCCAGGATCTGTCCGGTCAAGGTCCGCAGCCCTTTCCGCGTCCCCCTGGAACGCCCCCGTTGGCGCCGCACCGCCTCCAGCACCGCAGCCACGACCCGCTCGTCCGCGCGCCCGGTCGCTCTCGTCGGCCGCCGCTTGCGTCCGTCGACCAGCCCCCACAGCCCGCCGTCGCGGTAGCGGGCCCGCATCCGCCGCACCGTGGGCACACTCGCCTTCGCCCACCCCAGTGCGGCCAGCTCTTCGGCCTTGGCCCGCTCCCGCTCGGCCAGCGAGTATCGCTCGGGATCGAACTGCGGCCGAGGTGCTCCTGGGCTGCCGGGACCTGCGGGGAGACCGTACTCGATCTCACGGATGTGCCGCTGCCAGGCCAGTGCGCGCTCCCGCGCGGCTGCGTCAATGCCTTCGAACAGGCCCCACTGCGGCACTTCGGGACGCGCATCGTCTCTGACGACGCGAAAGCCGGGATCGGCGCACAGGTGCGCCGCCAGCACCGACGCGGTCGTCCCGTCCTCGGCGACCAGCCGCACCGCCTGCCCTACCAGAGCGACGATCTGCCATGTGACGGCTTCGAACACGACATGGGCCCCGACCTCGGCCCGCCAGCCCCCGGACGCCTCCGTCATCGCTCCCGCTCCCCAGCCGCTGTGCGTCGGACCAGCACCTGCTCGTGCAGGGGCACCTCGAGCGCCGTCTCAAGCCGCCCCGCCCACAGCGCGTGATACACGACCGGCAAGACCTGCAGCGGATCCCCGACCATGACCGCCCCCTCGATCAGCGGCCGAGGCTGCGCGAAGGCGTCCAGGACTGCCTCCTCCAGGTCACCGTGACCGCGGTAGCGCGGATGCCGGTAGCCGGCCAGCCAGGCCACATTCGACGCCATCACCGCATCCGGCGGCCTAAGGCGCCGGTACTGCCACCCCACCAGCCCACATGCTGCGTCCAGCACCGCCTGGGCGTGCTGCGCCCGGACCCCGCCGGCGTCCTCAGCGGCGGGGCAGTCAGCCAGCAGCCCGGTCCCGTCGGTGTACCGGGCGAACAGCTGCGGGATCCATGACCGTACGCGGCTGCGTTCATCGCGCCACACCACCCGTACCGGACGCGCCGACAACCCCACGACCCGCCGGTTGCGGTCCAGGAGCATCAACTGCGCCCGCATCGCAGCCGACCCGTGTGCCACATGCCGGCCCATGGTGGCCGACCACCACCAGCCAGGGCCCCACCGCCGACCCGGCATGATCGGGAACGCGGACACCGGCGGCGCATGCTCAAAACGCACCTCGGTCGCGGCCGCGGTCCAGGGTCTCTGCGTCAGATGCCCCGACTCGTCGACGAACACTGCTTCCGCACGCCCCGCATTGCCATGGAGTCCCACACCGGCAGCCAAGAACAGCGGTGGCGGCCAGGGAGGGAGAATTCCGGCGGCCTCACCCCAACGAGCGAACGCGCCCTAGCGATCAACCAGGAACCGTGGTCTGCATGCCGAACGGCCCACATCCCCGACAACTTGCGCCTTTGACCGCGGGCGTCAGCCATCGTCATCCTGCGGACCACTAGCCAGCACTTCCACCACTGCCTCTGCAGGCAGCCCTGCCCACTGGGACACTTCCTCAAGGGGCACCCCGGCACTCGCCGCTGCCCAAACGGTCTCAATCAGGGCCTGGTCGACCAGCGTGGCGGCACGGCCGAGGTTACTCAATAGCTGCCGCGCGGCATCGACGCTCTTGCCGTACTGCGCGCCGCGCAACTGCTGCAGCTGCTCCTCCGCGTCACTGATCAGGTTTTCGATCAGGAAGCGCTGTTCGGCGGGCACCGTGGAGCGCCAGTTCGTGCCGGAACCGGGTGTCATCTTCTCCCTGGACAGGGAACGCAGCCCGGCGGCCATGGTCGACGGCTGGTGTTCCTGGCGCACCCACCACGGGTTCTCGTCGAACCGTGCATACGGCCCGGACCGCCCCTCAGGGTGGCGGCGCCGGCGGATCACCGTCCCCATCCACGCGAGCAGCGGGCCCCCGTGGTCGACTGCGACCAGCGGCCCCAGCCATGGACGTTCCACCCGCTCCCCGAGGCGGCGGCAGAATTCCCCGTCCGCAGGCAGCGGCCGCGGCCGTTCACCGCCGCTGTCGGCCCATACCCGCTGCGCCATGGCAGGGTCCAGCAGCGCGTCCGCGACGGCCACCACCTCCGGGAAGATGACCGCGTCCCGCCCCACAATCCGCCAACGCTCCAAATCGGTCCCCGCGTTGCCGCCCGCGACCTGGTGCAGGCGACGCGGCCAGATCTCCTCCCGCTCCCACCCGTACGCCCCCTCCCACCACCGGGCCACCACCGCATACGCCAGCGCGAAGACCTCGCCCGGCTCCGCTCCCGCCCGCACCGCACGCCGGGCCACCCCAGTCCACCGGCGCTGCGCCGCCACCGCCCCCGGCATCCCGCGCAGATCCAGGTGCTCGAGAGGCTGGTCGGCATCCGCGTCCATGGCCCACCGCCCGTGCCGGACACACACCCGCTCCCACCGCTGCGCGTACCGCACCACACGCACTGCGGCCCCGGTACGCCGTGCCGTACACAGGCGGCACCCGAACGCCATGGGCCCCACCAGCGCACCCCCGACCCGCCACAGCCCTCGCCCCCGACCGTCCTGCGGTCCATCGAGCTCGGGAGCCTGGTGCCCCCAGGACGGCAGCGCCCGCGCCAGCGTCCCCTCGCCGACTCCGGACAGTCCCGCTAGCGCGCGCCGGCCTG